>JAYUUW010000088.1:0-2531 GCA_043754665.1 Anaerolineales bacterium
ATCACCCAGCAACTGGTGCGGGCGCTCGTGCTCACCCCGGAAGAGGCCGCCCAGCGCACCAACAGCCGCAAAATCCGCGAGATCATTTTGGCGGCCGAGATCACGCGCCGCTACACCAAGGATGAAATTCTCGAGCTGTACCTGAACGAGATTTATTACGGCAACCTCGCCTACGGCATCGAGGCCGCCGCCGAGACCTACTTTGGCACCACCGCCGCCAACCTCACGCTTAGCCAGGCCACGTTCCTCGCCGGCTTGCCGCAAGCGCCGGCCGTCTACGATGTATACACCGACCCCGAAACCACCCTGGGCCGCCAGCGCCAGGTGCTCGGCCTCATGCTGGCGCTCGGCTGTGTCGAAGTCAGCAACAGCCCCCTCCCGGTCTGCGTAAATGTCAGTATCGTGGGCGACGTCATGACCGAAATGGCGACGTACACGTTTCAGCCGTCCATCACCGACGCGCGCTTTCCCCACTGGGTCAATTTCATCCGCCAGCAGCTCGAGGCCACATACGGCACGCAGCTCTATCGCTCGGGCTACAGCGTTTACACCACGCTCGACCCCACGCTACAAGCCGCCGCCGAGGCTGCCGTGGCCCAGCAGATCGCCACGCTGGCCGACCGGCATGTCACCAACGGTGCGCTCGTCGCCATGCGCCCCACCACTGGCGAAATCCTGGTCATGGTCGGCTCCGACGACTACAACGACCCGGTCGATGGGCAGATCAACATGGCCATCCGCCCGCGCCAGCCGGGGTCGTCCATCAAGCCGCTGACCTACGCGCTGGCCTTCGAGAAGGGCTGGACGCCCGCCACGCTGCTGTGGGATGTGCCCACCGAGTTCCCTGACGGCGCGAACGCGCCCTACAAGCCGGTGAACTACGACGGCTTCTTCCACGGCCCGGTGCGCCTGCGCCTCGCGCTGGCGAATTCTTACAACATCCCGGCCGTCAAAGCGCTGGCCTTCACCGGCATCTACGGCGACGGCGCGTTTGTGCCGTACGCCCAAAGCCTGGGCATCGAATCTTTCAACCGTGATACCTTCGGCCTGGCGCTTACCCTCGGCGGCGGCGAGGCCAGCCTGCTGGAGATGGTGACGGCCTACGCCGCCCTCGCCAACGGCGGCCAGCGCGCTTTCCCGGTTTCCATCCTGCGCATCACCGACTCGGCCGGCACCCTGGTTTGCCAGCAGCCGCTGCGCCCCGCCGATGTGCGCGCCGACCTGCCGGCCTGCCAGCCCGCCCCGGCCAATTGGGGCCAGCCGGTGCTCTCGCCCGAAACCGCCTACCTCATCAGCGACATCCTGGCCGACAATGACGCCCGCTCTATTGCCTTTGGCCCCAACTCGGCCCTGCGCCTCTCGTTCCCGGCCGCTGTCAAGACCGGCACCACCAACGACTACCGCGACAATCTCACCCTCGGCTACACGCCCGACCTCGTCGCCGGGGTGTGGGTCGGCAACGCCGACTACACGCCCATGATCAACACCAGCGGCGTCACCGGCGCGGCCCCCATCTGGCACGAGTTCATGGAAGGCGCGCTTGCCGGCCGCGCCTCGCCCTTCGTGCGGCCCGCCGGTATTGTCGAGCGCAGCATCTGCGCCGTCTCGGGCGCCGAGCCAAGCGAGTTCTGCCCCGCCGACCAGATCCGCACCGAGCTGTTCGCGGCCAACCACCTGCCCCCGCCCAAGGAGCGCGACCTGTGGCAGCGGGCCTATCTCGACCCCTTCACCAACCTGCGCCAGACCGCCGACTGCGCCCGCTATTATCAGAACGACACGCTCTTCACCCAGGAGAAGATCGTCATCGGCGTGGACGACCCGTGGGCGCAGAAGTGGCTCATTGAAGACCCCAACGGCCAGGCCTGGGCCGCCGCGCACGGCCTCACCCCGCCGCTCGCCTGGGCGCCCAGCGGCAGTTGCACCGCCGACTCACCGCACCCGATCATGAGCTTCGCTTATCCGCCGGAGGGCGGCACAGTGGACGCGGCCCCCATTCAAATCTTGGGTCAGGCGGGAGCCACCGCCGACTTTGACCATTACGTTCTCGACTTCGGCCTGAGCGACAATCCCGAAGGCTGGGGTTCGGTGCAGGGGCCAAACACCAACGCCGTCATGGAAACCGGCCGGCTGGCCGACTGGGATATCTCCGGCCTGCCCGATGGCCCCGTGACCCTGCGCGTGATCGTCTTCAGCAAGACTGGCGGCACCGCCGAGGCCCGCGTGCACTTCACCGTGCGCCGGCCCACCGGCACCCCGCCGCCCACCGATACCGCCACCGCCACGCCGACCGAAACGGCCACCCCCACGTTGACGCCGACGGCGACCGTCACCCCCACGCCCACCGAAAAAGTGGAGCCGACGGCCACCGCCACGCCCGACTTCTCGCCCACGCCCGAAGTCACATTGGTGGTCGAGACCGTGACCCCCGGACCCTAGCCCCAGTCAGCCGTACCGATGACCTCTCCCGCTCACGATCGCAGTCACGCCGTCCGCCGCGTCATGTGGATTGTGCTCGTCCTCAATCTGGTCGT
>JAYUUW010000089.1:0-2123 GCA_043754665.1 Anaerolineales bacterium
CGGGGCCACATTCAACTCGCCGCCCTGCGCGCCGGCGCGATAGGTGTTCACAAAGAAACTCTCGCCGCCCAGCACCGAGCGCGCCAGGCTCTTCAGCAGGCCGCCCTCGGCCTTGGTCTCCAGCGTCAGGTCGGCCGACATGCTCACCATCGAGCCGCCTTCCACCCGCACCTCCTCGTTCGGGCCAAGCTTAATGGTCGTCAGCGAATAGGCCGGGCGATACAGAATATTGGTTTGCATTGGGTTCTCCTTACAGGTGTGGCGCTTAAGCCCACTGGCCGCGGGCATGCCGCCGGATTGTAGCATTGATCGCGGCCCACTTAGCGCCTGCGCCTGATCGTGCCGGCCGTGCCCAACCCCGCGCCCCTCCCCCAACCCCTGCGTGCTAATTCGTCCGGCGCGGCCGGTCACCAACCGCGCCCACGACCATTGGCTCTAGCCCCTCCCAACCGCTTGTAGCTTCCCGACCTTCGCCTCCTCCCCATTCGTGCCAATTCGTGGCTAACGCCCTTTCCCCTCCACTAAGCAAAACGCGGGCCGGTCACAGAGTCTGACCGGCCCGCGTTTGATTTGCCCCTTGCCCGCCCCCCAGCCTAGTCGCCGGCCCCCGCCGCGCTGGCCGACCGCTTCCCCGGCAGTTGCGCCACGTACTCATAGCTCGGGTCCACATGCTGCCGCTTGAGGATCACCAAAATTTCCTGCCAGGTCTGCCATAGCCCCACCGGCGTGGGCGGCAGGTCGTGCGCAATCGCCCGGTGCAGCTTGCCCAGGTGGTAGCACGGCACCGCCGCAAACATGTGGTGCTCAATGTGGAAGTTCATGTGCCAGTACAAAAACTGGATGAACGGGTGCGTGATGAACGAGCGCGTGCACAGCCGATAGTCGTCCACCGCATCTTGCAGACCCACGTGCTGGGTGTTGTTGCACAAGAATTGCAGGCAGCCGCCATAGAACGGCGCGAACGTCACCACCACCGGGATCATCCACCAGCCGAAGTACACCGACACCACCGCGATCAGCGCGTGGCCGATCAGGATCACCCGCGCCCAGTTGGCTAACAGCCGCCGCTGCGCCACCGCCTCCGGCGGGAACAGGTAACTCTCCCAGGTGCCTTCCACCCGGCCCAGGCTCTGCCGCCCCAGCAGCTTCAGCCGGAACCACAAATCCCATGGGTTGATGAACGCGCTGCGCAGGAACGACTGCAGCGTGATCTGCTGCGGCAGCACCACTTCCAGATCATAGGGCTGGTGCAGCGTGAACTTGTGGTGCTCCTGGTGGCTGGCCCAAAATGCCACCGGGCTCACCCAGCCCAGGAAGCTGATGATGTTCAGAAAGAACGTGTTGAGCGCCTTAGTCTTGAAGACGCTCTGATGCACGAACTCGTGGAAGGCGTTGAGCAGGAAGGCGTAGAAGGTGCCGTGCGCAAACAGGATCGCCACCACCGCCCACCACGGCAGCCGCCCGGCCGCCAGCACCGCCGCTGTGCCGGTCAGCGCCAGCAGTCCCAGGTAGCCGAGCGTTTGCGCCAGCCCCAGCCCGTCGCTGCGCTGGTTGAGCGCCGCCAACACCTCGCGCGGCAGCGGCGTGCGGTACCAGGTGATACGTTGTTTGTCTTGTTCAGCGGTCGATAAAGCGGTAGCCATGGACGAACATTCCTCCGGCCCAAACCGGGCCGTCTGTTGAATTGAGCGCCGGCCGCGCGCAGTGCGCCGCCCCGGCCGCTAGGCGTTATCGGGCCACTATAGTACGGTTTTCGCGCAACAGGCAAGGGGCAACCGGAACGCGCTATCCGGCTCTCAACGACTGCCTCCCGCACGACGCACCGCCGCATTTTTGCGGCACTGCGCTCCCAGCCCGCGCAGGCAGGCTTCGCTTTACGAGCTTGCGAGTGCCGCGATTTCAATCGCCGGGGCTTTGGCCCTCGGCCCCTGCCTTAACGACCACCGGCGCAGGCTATAACCCTGCGCCGGTGTTGCGGTCCGTCCTCCGCCCCTGCCCGCGCGCTACAGCTTCAGGCGCGGGTCCAGCGCATCGCGCAGGCCGTCGCCAATGTAGTTGAAGGCCAGCGAGCACAGCACAATCGGAATGCCCGGCAGCAGCGGCAGCCACGGCCGGTTGAACAT
>JAYUUW010000090.1:0-3975 GCA_043754665.1 Anaerolineales bacterium
CGCACCGCCGGGGCGCACAATCCGGCCGGCGGCGCTCATGCCCTTGACCGCCTGATACAAATTCTGGTCGAGCGGGTAGCCGCTGTTGGTGGTCAGCACAATGTCGAACGGCGCGTCGACCGTGACCATGACACTGGCGCGCAAGTAGTCGCAGCCGGCGGCGTGGGCGGCCAACAGGTCGCCTGCGAACACGTCGGTGATTTGCTTGGCGGCGTTGAGCGTGACGTTGAGCAGGAACAGCGGCGCGGCGCGCAGGGCGACCTCGCGCATCTCCTCCCAGATGGGGTTGCCGTCGGTCACGCCCCAGGTGGCGGCGGGGTGGCCGATCATGGCGTGGCCGTGGTTGGTCAGCACGCTCTCCTGGCCGGCCAGCGCGGGCAGCAGGCCCTTGGGGCCGCCGCTGAACCCAGCGAAGAAGTGCGGCTCGATCAGCCCGGTGACGATGCGCACGTCCGCTTCGACAAAGCTGCGATTGAGGCGCACCGGGTGGCCGCGCCGCGTGGGCGGGTAGGGGACGAGCGCGCTGTCGTCAAAGGCGTTGTGCTGCTCACAGCGGAAATTTTCTACGATCCAGCCGCCCAGCATGGCGCGCAGCTCGGCGGCGGTCTGCGGGCGGTGCGTACCCAGGCCGTTGATGAGCGTGATGTCGGTGCGGCGGATGCCGGCGGCCTCTAGTTCTTCCAGCAGCACCGGCAGCAGGCGGTCGTTGGGCGTGGCGCGGGTGATGTCGCTGTGCACAATGGCGACGCGTTGGCCGGGGCGCAGGCCGCTGGCGAGCGGCGGCGCGCCAATGGGGTTACGCAGCGCGGCGCGGATGGCGGCGGCCTCGTCCGGCAGGCCGGGAATGGGCCGCATCTCGAAGATGTGTGCGTCGGCGGGCACGCTGACGGGCAGGGTGCCGCGGCCGTAGGCGAGGTGGGCGGTGAGCGGTGGTTGGGGAGGCATGGGTGGTGGGTGGGCCTAGAGGTCGGAGGTCAGAGGTCGGAAGTCAGAGAAAGACGGGCAGCGTTAGGCAGCATGATACTACTGAACGGCGGCGGGCTGGCTCACTTCCGGCTGGATGATGGCCGGCTCCGGCACAGCGGGCGGCGGTTCGCGCAGGTAGCGCACGGCGATGAACAGGGCGGTGAGCGTCATCAGCAGCGCCACGACGAACAGCGGCCGGTAGCCGAGCGTTTGCGCCACCGTGCCGGCGATGAACGGCGCGATGAGCGACACGCCGGCGGCGACGGTGTTCGATAGCCCCACGAACAGCGGGCGCTCGGCCGGGCCGCCGTAGCCCACCACCCAGTTCAAAAAGCCCGACAGCAGGTTGTCGGTGAACAGCCCCGAAATCAAGAAGCCCACGTACAGCGGCAGCGGCCCGACCCACCCGGCCAGCAGCGCGCACACCGGCAGCACCGCCGCGCCGCCCAGCGCCAGTTGAATGTAGCGCGTGTTGCTGCGCGCCCCCAGCCAGGCATACAAGATCGCCCCAATCACCGTGCCGAGGGTCTGCATGGCCAGCAGCACCGGCACCGCCACGCCGCTCGACAGCCCTAGCTCCACCGTGGCATAGCCGATATAGAACGGGGCGGCCATCATAAACAGGCTGGTGAAGACGCGCACCACAATGAAGGCCCGCAGCGGCCCGTCGGCGCGCAGCAGGCGGCCCAGGCTGGGCACGAACTGGCGCAGCGGCGGCAGCGGCTCGGGGTCGTGGCCGCCGGGCAGCTCGTGGAAGAACAGGCCGGGGATAATCGAGATGGCAAACACCAGCCCGGCCGCGCCGAACATCAGCGCATAGTTGGTAGGGAAGCCCGGCCCCTGCGCGCCCAAGACCAGGCCGATGAGCGGCGCGATGAGCAGCATGATCGCCCCGGCTACCGCTGTGGAGAGGCCGAACACGCGCGCCCGCCAGCGGTTGTCGAGACTGGTGCCGGCCAGGTCGGCCCACGGAATGCCCACCAGGCCGTCGCCAAAGGCGGCCACGCCGTAGCACAGGAAGAACGCCACCAGGATGTGCGTGGGCCGGCCGGGGCCGAGCCAAAAGATCAGCCCCGCGAAGAGCAAGACCACAAAGCGCACCACCAGATTGGGGCCGACGAACAGCCACTTCTTGCGGGCGTAGCGCACCACGTAGCGCGCCACCAGCAGTTGCGGCAGCAGCCAGCCGATATTGAACAGGCTGCCCGAGAAGCCGATGAGGATTTCGGACCCGGTGAGGTGGCGCACAAAGTCGGGCACGACGGTGTTAGACCCGATGAGGCCCAGCGCCAGCATGAACAGAATGTTATCGATCAGGAAGTAGCCAAAGTTGCGGCGGTAGACCTGTTCGCGCGCCGCCGGCGTGAGGTCGGGGGCGGTGGGGGTGGGGAGCGTCATGGGGTGGAGGTCGGAAGTCAGAGGTCTGAAGGTGCTGGCAATAATTGGGTGCGGGCCGAAGAAACAGTTTACCGCACTCAGCGCCCCCGACGAGGGCGTCTTTCACGGTGGGGCCGGCGGCAGTCTGAAGTGCGTCGCGTGCGCCTGAGCGGGCCAGCATGGACGAACCACCAACCCCGCGCGCCGAACGCGCTTACCCCACGCCACTCCCCAAACCAATTCGTGCTAATTCGTCCCCCCGTAGGCCCGGATGCTCCCCGTCCCCCTGACCATTGGCTCTACCCCTCCCCAAACTCTGGTAGCTCCCAATCCTCGCCGCCTCCCCTTCGTGTTCATTCGTGGCTAACGCCTTTCCGCCGCGCCTTGACACGCGTCGCGGCGCTATGCTACCCTGAACCGACTCCGATCGCGCAGCGCGTGCAGTGGGCGCGGACCCCGCAACAGTCCGCGCGCCGGCCGGTGGGGGCACTCGCACAACCTATCTTACCCACCGTCAGCCGCTGCATGTCCCCCGCCCTCGTTACAGTTGAGCACCTCACCTACTACTATCCGGGTGAAACCACGCCGGCCCTGTCGGACGTTAACTTAGATATTCGGGCCGGCGAATTCGCGCTGCTGCTGGGGCCGAGCGGCAGCGGCAAGAGCACCTTGGCGCTGGCGCTCAATGGCCTCATCCCGCACGAGGTGGGGGGGCGCATCGGCGGGCGGGTGTTCGTCAACGGGCGCGACACGCGCACCCTGCGGGTCGACACGCTGGCCACCGAAGTCGGGCTGGTGTTTCAAGACCCCGAGGCGCAGTTGTGCAGCCTGGCCGTCGCAGATGAGGTGGCCTTTGGCCCCGCCAACCTGCGCCTGCCGCGCGAAGAAGTCTTCGAGCGCGTGACGCGCAGCCTGGCGGCGGTGGAAGCCACGGCCCTGCGTTCCAAACTGATCTACGACCTCTCCGGCGGGCAGAAGCAGCGCGTGGCCATTGCCGCCGTGCTGGCCATGCAGCCGCGCCTGCTGATCTTGGATGAGCCGACGGCGCACCTCGACCCCGGCGCGGCGGTGCAGTTGTTCGCGCTGCTGCGGCGGCTGAATCGCGACCAGGGCCTCACCGTGCTGGTGATCGAGCACAACGTGGCGGCCGCGCTGCCGCACGCCGACCGGCTGCTGCTCATGGAGCAGGGCACGCTGCGGCACAGCGGGCCGCCGCGCACCGTGCTGGCCGCCGAGGGGCCGCGCCTGCTGACCGACCTGGGCCTCAAGCTGCCGCCGGTGGCCGAACTGGCGCTGGGGCTGGCGGCGCGCGGCCTGCCGCTCGAGCCTTTTCCGTTGAGCGCCGCCGAAGCGGCTGAGGCCTTGTGGCAGCGGCGTGACCGGCTGGTGTTCGCACCGCCCGCGCCGGAGCCGGCCGCTGCCCCCGCCGCGCCGCCCATCATCGTCACCGAGCAATTGCACTTCACCTACCCCGACGGCACGGCGGCGCTGCGCGGCGTGAGCCTGACCATCGGGCGCGGCGAGGTGGTCGGGCTGGTCGGGCCGAACGGCTCCGGCAAGACCACGCTCACGGCGCTGCTGCTGGGCTTGCTGCGGCCGACCGCCGGGCGCGGCTGGGTGGCCGGGCTGGAC
>JAYUUW010000091.1:0-1505 GCA_043754665.1 Anaerolineales bacterium
GGCGGCGTCGGCGGCCCAATGCACGTGGCCGCCCTTGGCTTCCACATTGGCGGCGAACTGCTCTAGATAGGTGTCCAGGTGCTGGAGCACATCCAGCCGGATAGCGCGGCCCTGATCGCGCACGGCCTCGGCGTGGGGCAGGCCGGCAAAGGCCCCGTTGCGGCCGATGAGGCGGCGCTCGGCGTTGCGGTCGAGCGCCACTTGCAGCACCGGGTTGGCCAGCGCGCTGACGATGCGGTCGTGAAAGGCCGCCGCCGTTTGCGGCTCGGCGGTGTGGGCGGGCGGGAAGTCGAAGTTCACGCGGCGGCCAGGCGGCTAAGGGGACGGGGTGGATGAACAGCAAACATGCGGGTGGTCGCTCCTGGTGAACCGGGCGGCGCTACGGCGCGGCCAGGGTCCACAATTCCACATTGGTCATTTCGCACCGCGTGCCGTAGTCGCGGTTGGTGCCCGAGAGCAGCGTGTAGTTGAGCAGCCCGGTCTTGTTGCTGCCGTCGTGCGCCGTCAGCACGCGCTGCTCGTTCACGTAGGCCGTAAAGCGGTCGCCTTCGACCGCCAGCAGGAACTGGGCCGCGCCCGACGGCACGTCGAGCTTGCCGGCCGAGGCGCTGCCCACCTCCGACAGCACGCCCAGGCGGGCCTTGAGAAAGTAAACCACGCCATCCAGGCCCAGGTAGACCACATAGTGGTCCAGGTTCTCGCGCGAGGCCTCGCGGAAGACGAAGCCGCAGCCGGAATTAAACCAGTTGGCCGTGTCGCTGGCCGAGTCCCAGCTAAAGTCGGCGCGGACCACAAAGTCGGTCGGGGCGTAGCCGGTCCACAGCCACTGATACCAATTGATCTGCGCCCAACTGTCCGCGAAGTCGTCCAGGCGGGTGTACTCGCCGGCGCTGCGCGTCAGGTAGCCCTCGGCCACCAACTGCGCCACGCGCGCGGCCAGCGGCTGCGCCTGGGCAGTGGCCTGCATCTGCGTTGCCTCGGCGGCGGCGGTGCGGGTGGCCTTGCGCTCGGCCGCCACGGTCAGCTTGGCCTCAGCGGTCGCCGTGTGGCCAGCCTGCGCCGCTTCGGTGCCGGCGATGACCGTGCCCGTGGCCGCCGCGTGCGCCTCAGCGGTGCCCGTCGCCCACACCGCATCGAGCGTGGCCACCAGGGCCACCGCGACCTGCACCGCCTCGGCCGTGGCCGTACGATTGGGGCCAGCGGTGGCGGTGGGCGCGAAGGTCGCGGCCGGCGGGGCGGCGGGCGGGGCGGTGCAGCCGGCCGCCACAGCCGCCAACAGCAGGCCGGCCCACAGCACGAGCAACCGCTTGGGTGTGTGTGCCATGCCCGCTGCCCTTCCGAACTAGCTCTGGGCCAACACTTCGGCCAAATGCAGGCAGCGCACGGGCGCTTGGTCCCGGCGCAGTCCGCCCTCCAGGTGCATGAGACAGCTCATGTCGCAGCTCACCAGCGTGTCGGCGGCGGTGGCGCGCACATGGGCCAGCTTTTTGTCGAGCATGGCCGCC
>JAYUUW010000092.1:0-1558 GCA_043754665.1 Anaerolineales bacterium
ATGAGGACCGTGCCAATGGAGAGAAACTGGGCCTGCACGTCGGGGTTGGCGGCTTGCAGCGCCTCGAGCGAGACGCCATAGTCGATGGCAATACCCAGCAGAGACTCGCCTTCCTGCACGGCATGGGTCACCGGCGTGGCGGTGGCCGTCGGCGAGGCGATGATGACGGGCGTGGGCGCGATGCCGGGGGTGCCAGTGGGGACCACCGGCGCCGGCGTGCCGCTGGGCAGCGGGCGCAGCGCCGGCGTGGCCGTGGCGGGCGGCGCGGACGTGGCGGTCGGCGCGCAGGCGGCCAGCACAGCGGCCACCGCCGCCAGGATGAGCATTCGGGCGCGCATGAGCCTGGATTATAGCATTGGGACCTGATCGCTCTACCCGTTGCCTTGCGCCCCTCTTTCAACCCTTTCAGCCTCAGAAACCCCTGAGTCCCCGAGTCCCCTGAGTCCCCGGCCAACGCCGCCCACCATCCCCTGCCAAACCCATTTCTAATAGACAGCGAACCTGTGCTAAACTGCCGCGCAATGTCCGACGAGATGCTCAAAGAAGCCATCGCCGCGCTCAAGGCCGGGCAGCGCCTGCGCGCCAAAGATCTGCTCACCCGCCTCATTAAGGTCGAGCAGAATAACGCCGACTACTGGCTGTGGATGAGCGCCGCCGTGGACACGGAGAAAGAGCAAGTCTACTGCCTGCAAAACGCGCTCAAGACCGACCCGAACTCGGTGGCGGCGCGGCGCGGGCTGGTAGTGTTGGGCGCGCTGCGGCCGGAAGGGGCGAACCTGCCCCCGGCGCACGAACTGGAAGACCTGCCGGTGAAGCTGCCCTCCATTGGGCCGACGGGCGGGCTGGGGGGGCTGCTCGGCCGCCGGCGCAACGTGGAACGTCTGGCGGTGGGCGGGCTGGGGCTGGTCACCGTCATCGTGCTGCTCACCGCGTTCCTGGCGATCTTCAAGCTCGGGCCGTTCAGGGTCGCGCCGAACTTCGTGGTGGTGACCTCCACGCCGCCGCCGACCAACCGCCCGCCCACCGCCGTCGTCACGGTGCTGCCGGAAGGCGCGTGTACCATTCCCGCCGACCCCGACCCCGCCACACCGCTGGCCGCCTACCTGTGCCTGACGCAGTCGGCGACGGCCCTGCCAGTAGCGACAGTCAATTTTGCGGCGGAAGACTTCAAGGCCATCCAGCGAGCATACGGCGAACAAAACTGGGATCGAATAGTCGACAGGGCGGCGAACATCGTCAATGATCCCGAACTCGCGCAAAGTGCTGAGGCTTTCTTCTACGTGGCCGAAGCCTACCGCCACACCGGCAACCTCGCCGAGGCGCTCAAGACCTATCGCGCCGCCATCAAAAAGAATGCCAGCTTCGCGCCCGCCTACTGGGGCGCGGCGCGGGTAGAGATCGACCAGGACAACCGCCGCGCCGCGCTGGATGACTTTGCCCAGGCTCTGGCCGCCGACCCCGCCTTTGTGCCGGCCTATGTGGACCGGGCCGGGCTGGTGGGCACCGACGGCGACATGGCGGCGGCCGTGGCCGACCTGGAAGCGGCGCGGCTGGCGGC
>JAYUUW010000093.1:0-5349 GCA_043754665.1 Anaerolineales bacterium
TACTTATTCACCGCCGACCGGACCCGCGCCTGAGCGATCAGGGCGAGGATCAGGGCCGGCAACGCGAAGACGAAATACATGGGATCGAAATACATTGCCAGCTCCTTTCAAAGCTTGACAAGAAGTATAGCGCCCGCGTTGTTAGTTTTCTATTAGCGTTGGGTGAAGCCAGCGGACAACGGGCGGATAGCGGGCTGACAATTGCCAGAAACTGGCCCGTAACCTTTTCGGGCCACGCGCGACTTAATCGATACCAGCCGCTGCGGCGGCCGGTGGCCCAAAAAACCCTGGAAAATCGACCCATGCGCGTTTCGCTGTTCCCGACCCTCAAACTGCCCGCCCTCACGCTGAGCCTGCGCGCCCGCCCGTGGCTGGTGGTGGCGGCGCAGGCGGCGGCGGTTTTGGCCGTGTTTGTGGGGCTGTTTGCACTGGTGCAGTACGCCACGCCCGGCCTGGCCGACCACGACGGCTACTACCACATGCGGCTGGCGCGGCTGATGCGCGAGCAGGGCCTGACGCCCAGCTTTGTGTGGCTGCCGCTAAGCATCCTGAACCCGGCGGCCTATTACGACCATCACCTGCTGTTTCATGTGTATCTGGCGCTGTTCGCGGGCGCGAGCGACCCGGCCGGGTTAATTGCCGGGGCCAAGGCCGCCAGCGTGCTCATGCCGGCGCTGGCGGGGCTGGCGGTGTGGTGGCTGCTGCGCGGCCAGGGCGTGCGCTGGGCGAGCCTGTGGGCGTTCGGGCTGCTGGCGCTCTCGGAGGCGTTCTTGTACCGGCTGAGCATGCCGCGGGCGCAGGCGGCCTCGCTGCTGGTGCTGGTGCTGGCGCTGCACTGGCTGCTGACCGAGCGCTACTGGGCGCTGCTGCCGCTGGGCGCGGCCTACGTGTGGCTGTACAACGCCTTCCCGCTGCTGCTGGTGGTGGTGGGCGTGTACGCCGCCGCCACCTGGGCGACGCAGCGTCGCATCGAATGGAAGCCGCTGGCGTTTGCCGCCGCCGGGCTGGCGCTGGGGCTAGTGGTCAACCCCTACTTCCCGCAAAACATCAGCTTCATTGTGCAGCACCTGGCCCCCAAGCTGGGCGGCCTGAGCACGCCGGTGGGCAACGAGTGGTACCCCTACGAAACCTGGACCCTGGTGGAGAATTCGGCCCCGGCGCTGGCGGCGTTTGTGCTGGGCGCGCTGGCCATGGGCTGGCGCGGGCAGCGGCCCAACCGGGCGGTGCTGACCATGTTTGGGCTGAGCGTACTGTTCGGGTTTATGCTCTTCAAGTCGCGCCGGTTCATCGAGTATTACCCGGCCTTCGCGCTGCTGTTCCTGGCGCTGGCCGCCGCGCCCGTGCTGGAGGGCTGGCTGGCCGCCGCACAGGCCCGCTGGGGGCAGGCCCCGCTCCGCCGGACGCTGCTGGCGGCGGCGCTGCCCCTGCTGCTGCTGGCCGGCCTCACTGTGCCGCTGGTGAGCACGCTGCAAGGCGCGCAGGCGGCCATGGCGCGCTCGAAGCCGGCCACGCTCTACGCCGGGGCCGCGGGCTGGCTGGCGGCCAACACCCCGCCCGGCAGCCTGATCTTCCAAACGGATTGGGATTACTTTCCGCGGTTGTTCTTTTACAACCCCAACAATCTGTACACCGTGGGCCTCGACCCGACCTACCTCTCGCTGTACGACGCCGCGCTCTACGACGAGTGGGTGGCGCTGACGCAGGGCGACCAAACGCCGCCCGGCCCGGCCATCCGCGCCGACTTTGGGGCGGAGTATGTGCTGACCGACCGGGCGCACAAAGACTTCTTGCGCGCGGCGGCGGCTGATCCCAGCCTCGTCCAGGTGTATCAGGACGCTGAGGCAGTGGTGTACCAGGTGTTGGACTAAGACTCAGCAGTTTATTCGGATATCAAGGAGACCCTATGTCACGCTATACGCAACCCCGTTTGTTTTGGCCGGCCGTCGCCACCACGCTCATGCTGCTGGTGTCGGCGTGCAGCCCGCTGGCGGCCCAGCCGCTGACCGAGAGCGCGCCGCTGGCCGCCGAGTTGGCCACGGCCGTCAGCGCCGACGGCACGGAAATGGAGTTTCGGGGCACGGTCGAGGCGCAAGGCCCCGCTAGCTGGACCATCAGCGGGCAAGTGGTGGCGATTTCAGCCGCGACCGAGATCACCGGCAACCCGCAGGTGGGCGACCTGGTGGTGGTGCATGTGCTGATCCAGCCGGACGGCACGCTGGCCCTGCGCGAAGTGGCCCTGGCCGACAGCGCCGAGGACGACAACGGCAACGGCAATGAAAACGAGAACGAGAACGTCAACGCCAATGACAACAACAACGACAACGGCGATGACGATGTGAACGAGAACGAAGACGCCAACGACAATGGCGACGATGATGACAACGGCAATGAAGCTGCCAACGGGAACGACGATGATGACGACGACAACGGCAATGACAGCCAGGGCGGCAACGCGAACGGCAATAGTAACAGCAACGATAACGGCAACAGCAATGGCAACAGCGGGGACGGCGCGGGCAACGGGAATGGCAGCGGCGGCGATGACGGCGGCCAGAACGGCAACGGCGGCGGCGACGACCAGAACAGCAATGGCGGCTCCGGCGACGACAACGACGCCAACGGCAATAGCGACGACGGCCAAAACGGCAACGACGACAACGGCGGCGACGATGGCGACCTGAACGGCAATGACGCCGGCGGCAACGAGAACGAAAACAGCAACGACGATCAGGGCAATGATAACGAGAATGTGAACGACAACGGCGGCGACGATGATGACAACGACTCGAGCGGCCCCGGCGGCGACGACGACGACGACGACGACGACGACAACGAGAATGAGAATGACAACAGTGGCGGCGGCGACAACCAGAACGGGAACGATAACGACGACTAGCGCCCGCTAGCCCGGCCCCACCCCCCTGCCCTGCCGTTTACACTCCGGCGTGGCAGGGGGTTTTGTTTAACCAGGGCCGGACCAGCGGCATATACGCCGATTGGCGGCAGGCCTGATAGAATTCTAGGAGCACGCGCGGGGCGCGGCGCAAATGCGCGCCCGCCGCGCCAGCGTACCCATAGCCACAACCGGTATATCGACTAGGATGATGATGAAGCGCTCTAGTTCCCCTTTGCTGCTCAACCTGCTACTGGCCGCGCTGCTGCTGGGCGCGTGTGCGCCCGATGCCGCCGCGACCCCCACGGCGGCGGTGACCCCGGTGCCCGTCACCCTGGCCCCGGCCACCCCCACCGAACCAGGGCCGGTCGCCACCGCGCCGGAGGCCGCCACCGCCGCACCCGCGACAGAGACCGCCACCGCCATCGCCGCCGCGCCGACCCCCACGCCCACCCCAGCGGCCAGCAACCCGCTGACCGGGCTGGCGGTGGACGACCCGGCCGTGCTGAACCGCCGGCCGCTGGCGATCAAAGTAGCACACTTCCCCCGGCACGTGCGCACGGCGCAAGTGGGGCTGTCGCAGGCCGACAACGTGTGGGAGCACTACGCCGAGGGCGGCACGGTGCGCTTCACGGCTATCTTCCTGAGCCAGGCGCCGGAACGCATCGGCAATGTGCGCTCGGCGCGGCTGATCGACATTCACCTGAGCTATGCCTACGGCGCGATGGTCATCGCCAGCGGGTCGAGCACCGGCACGCTCAACCGCTTCCGCGACGCCGATCTGTACGAGCGGGTGATCGCCGAGGCCACCGGCTACCGGGGCTGCCCGGTCTTGTGCCGCGAAGCGTCGGAGACGGCCACCACCGACAACCTGTACACCAACGCCCCGGCGCTGTGGGACTTGACCACCGAGTTGGGGCTGAACACGCCGCAAGACCTGAGCGGCTTCGGGTTTGACGCGGCCGTGCCGGCGGGCGGCGAGGCGGCCGATACGGTGCACATCGACTTCCAGCTCAACAACACCATCACCGAGTGGCACTACAACGCCAGCACCAACCGCTACGAGCGCTGGGTGGACACAGCCGAGACGACCGCCGGCGCGCCGAACCTGGCCCCGCATGTCGACACGGCCACCGGCGCGCAGTTGACCGCCGCGAACGTGGTGGTGATCTACGCACCCTACATCCCCTCCAATATTTGGGAGGAGGACGGCGGCACGCGCCACTACAGCTACGATGTGGTGCTCACCGGCAGCGGGCCGGCGCGGCTGTTCCGCGATGGGCAGATGTACCTGCTGACCTGGGAGCGGGCCGAGACCACCAGCGGCCTGCCGCGCCTGGTAGATGCCAGCGGGCAGCCGGTGGCCTTCACGCCGGGGAACACCTGGTTCGAGGTGCTCGACCCCGATTCGCCCACCACGTTTGCCGACCGGCGCTTCCAGGCTCGCAGCAAGGTGCCCGACGCCTCAGCCCTGCCGACGGCCACGCCGTAAGGCCGCTATAATCGCCCCACCATTAATCGCGCAAGGGAAACCCTCGCTATGAAAATCGGCATTGTGGGCAGCGGGCTGGTGGGTTCGACGGCGGCGTATGCGCTCATCATGCGCGGGCTGGGCCGCGAGATTGTGCTGGTCGATCAGAACGAGGCCCGCGCCTCGGCCGAAGCCGACGACCTGCTGCACGCCGTGCCCTTCGCGCACCCGCTGACCGTGCGGGCCGGGGGCTATGCCGACCTGGCCGGCGCGCAGTTAGTCATCATTGCGGCCGGGTCTAACCAGAAGCCCGGCGAAACGCGGCTGCAACTGCTGGGCCGCAACGCCGCCATCTTTCACCAGGTGGTGCAGAGCGTGCTGGCCCAGGCGCCGGGGGCGGTGCTGGTGGTGGCCACCAACCCGGTCGATGTGATGACCCACCTGACGGCGCGGTTCGCCGCCGAGTTTGGCGTGCCCAGTGCGCGCGTGCTCGGCTCCGGCACCACGCTCGACACGGCCCGCTTTCGGGCGCTGCTGGGCCGCCACCTGGGCGTGGATGCCCAGCACGTGCACGCCTATGTGCTGGGCGAGCATGGCGACTCGGAAGTGCTCACCTGGTCGCTGGTGACGGTGGGCGGCGTGCCGCTGGAGCAGTTCTGCCGGCAGCGCGAGGTGGTGCTCTCAGACGAACTGCGCGCCCAGATTGACGAGCAGGTGCGCCGGGCGGCCTACCACATCATCAGCGGCAAGGGCGCCACTTACTACGGCATCGGCAGCGCGCTGGCCCGGATTGCCGGCGTCATCCTGCAAGATCAGCGCGCCCTGCTGACGGTGTGCACGCCGCTGCCCGAAATCTCGGGCGTGCGCGATGTGACCGTCTCGCTGCCGCATCTGGTCGGCGGCAGCGGGGTGCTCGACACCTTCCCGCCGGCCCTCAGCGCGGAGGAAGCGGCGGCGCTCCAGCGCAGCGCCGGCATCATCCGCG
>JAYUUW010000094.1:0-4975 GCA_043754665.1 Anaerolineales bacterium
GCTCATGGCTTACGGTCCTGCGCTAGCCGGCACTCCGGCATGCCGTTGGACCCTGAGCTTACATCAAAACGGACAAGTTATTTTTGGACAAACCCTAAGCAGTCGGCAGAGTGCGGTTGGTTGAGGATCAAGCTGATCGGGTCAGCGCAGGAAGTTTGGGTGGGAGGCGTCGTCGTCTACTCTTGCCTCGGGCGGCGGCGTAACCTTTGGCGTTAGGGGCCGCCAAACCACCACCCACCTCCACCGCCTCGCCCCCGCTCACGTCAAGATTAGACCAAAAATTCAACCTCCCACGCCTGTCTGCGATTAGTAGCCCCCCGGCCAGTCACAACGCTGCGGTTATTCCTCACCGCCCTTGAGTCCCCTAGCGCAGCATCCCCCGAGTCCCTAGCGTAGCATCCCCCCCTTTATACCCTTTAGGCCCCGGCCTTTGCCCTTTGCCTACCGCCGCCTCCCCTGATATCATGGCCCCTTAAGCACCCACCACTGAAAGCGACGAGACCCCGCCTTGGAAATCTTGCGCCCTAACCCCGCGCCCGGCCGCCTGCGGCACGCGGTTTTTGACTTCGACGGCACCCTGTCCCTGCTGCGCGCCGGCTGGCAGCGCGTGATGGCCGACCAGATGATTGCGGCCCTGCTAGCCACGCCCCAGGCCGAGCCGGAGGCCGCGCTGCGCACCCTGACCGCCACGCCCATTCACGGGCTGGCCGGGCGGCCCACGCTGGTGCAAATGCAGTGGCTGGCCGAGGCCGTGCAGCAGCGCGGCGGCTCCGCCCTGAGCGCCGAAGCCTATAAAGAAGACTATCTCGTGCGGCTGGCCACCCAGGTGTCGCACCGGGCCGACCTGGAGGCCGGGCGCAAACCGCCGGCGGCCTTCCTGGTGCCGGGCGCGTTGGCGTTCGTGGCCGCCCTGCACGCGCGCGGCGTCACCTGCCACATCGCCTCCGGCACCGACGAGAACTCGGTGCGCGAGGAAGCCGCGCTGCTGGGCCTCGCGCCCTACATCACCCACCTGCGCGGGGCGCGGCCCGACGGCTCCGACGCCAAGCGCGAGTTGATCGGCCAGTTGACTGCCGACCACCACCTGGGCGTGGCCGAACTGGCCGCCCTGGGCGACGGCCGCGCCGAGATGGAATGCGCCCGCGCCGTCGGCGGGCTGGCCATCGGCGTGGCCACCACCGAAGACGAGCGCAACGCGGTCGACCTCCACAAGCGCGGCCTGCTGGTCGGGGCCGGCGCCGATGTCATCATTCCCAACTTCACCCAGCCGGAGGCCCTGCTGGCCTACCTGTGGCCGGCCGCCTGAGCCGCCGCTTTAGCCGAGCGAGAAACCGCCATGCCCTTCCCCCAATTCGACCGTTCGCAACTGCATCTCAAGCCGCTCGGCGAGCGCGTGCACGATATGACGCTCGACCACATCCTCAAGCTGACCGACCCGCTCCCGGCCGTGGACCAGCCCGATCTGCCCACCGTGGCCGACCGCATCGTGGCGGCGCGCGCCAACGGCCGCCCGGTGATCCTGCTGATGGGTGGGCATGTCATCAAGCAGGGCCTGTCGTACATGGTCATCGACCTGATGGAGCGCGGGCTGCTCACGCACGTCGCCATGAACGGCTCCGGCCCCATCCACGACTACGAGCTGGCCCTCATCGGCCAGTCGACCGAGAGCGTGGCGCGCTACGTCTCGGAGGGGCAATTCGGCCTATGGCAAGAGACCGGCCGGATTAACGATTTCGTGGCGGCCGGCGTCCGCGACGGGCTGGGCTTCGGCGAAAGCGTCGGCCGCGCCATCGAGACCGAGCAGATGCCCCACCGCGCCGCCAGCATTTGCGCTGCCGGCTACCGGCTGCAAGTGCCGGTGACGGTGCACATCGGCATCGGCTACGACATCATTCACGAGCACCCCAACGCCGACGGCGCCGCGCTGGGGGCCGCCTCCTACCGCGACTTTTTGATCATCGCCCAGACCATCACGCAGATGGAGGGCGGCGTGGTCATCAGCGTGGGCACGCAGACCATGGGGCCGGAGGTCTTCCTGAAGGGCCTGGCCATGGCCCGCAATGTGGCCTTGGGCCGGGGCGCGGAAATCTTCCACTTCACCTCGTGCGTGTTCGACCTGACGGACCTGGGGCCGGACATCCACCACGAGGCCCCGCGCACCGAGGCCGCCTACTACTACCGGCCCTACAAGACCCTGCTGGTGCGCACCGTCAAAGACGGCGGCCAGAGTTTCTACATTCGCGGCATGTACCGCCAGAACGTGGCCGCGCTGTACGGCTTGGTGCGCGAGCGGGTGGGCGGCTGATGAATGCCGTGCGCTTAGGGGAACTGCTGGAGCGCTTCCCGCGCCAGACCGTGCTGGTGGTGGGCGACTTCTTCCTCGATAAATACCTCGACCTCGACCCGGCCCTCAGCGAGACCTCGCTGGAGACCGGCCTCGAAGCCTACCAGGTGACGCGGGTGCGCTGCTACCCCGGCGCGGCCGGCACGGTGGCCAACAATTTGCGCGCGCTAGAAGTCAACGTGATCGCGCTGGGCGTGATTGGCGACGACGGCGAGGGTGACGACCTGCTGCGCGCCCTGGCCCGCATCGGCGTGGCCGGCGACGGGCTGCTGCGTGTGCCCACGCGCTTTACGCCCACCTACCTCAAGCCCATGCTGGCGCAGCCCGGCGCGCCCGCCCGCGAGCTGAACCGGGTGGACACCAAGAACCGCGCGCCGCTCCCGGCTGAGATCGAGGCCCAGGTGATCGAGCGCCTGCGCGCGCTGCTGCCCCAAGCGCAGGGCGTGGTCATCGCCGACCAGGCCACCGAGGCCAACTGCGGCGTCATCACCGACCGCGTGCGGGCCGAGCTGGCGGCGCTGGCGGCGGCCCACCCGGCCGTGCATCTGGCGGCCGACTCGCGCGGGCGCATTGGCCTGTTCCGGCAGGTGATTGTGAAGCCCAACGCCCATGAAGCCGCCGCCGCCACCGGCCTGCCCGACCCGGCCGCCGCTGGGCGCGAGCTGCGCCGCCGCACCGAGCGCCCGGTGGTGGTCACCCACAGCGACCAGGGCGTGTTCGTGTTCGACCAGGCCGGCGAGCAGCACGTGCCGGCCGTGCCCGTGACCGGCCCGATTGATGTGTGCGGCGCGGGCGACAGCACCATGAGCGGCCTCATCGCCACGCTGTGCGCCGGCGGCACGCTGGCCGAGGCCGCGCTGGTGGGCAACCTGACGGCCTCCATTACCATTCAGCAGTTGGGCGTCACCGGCACGGCCAGCCGGGCGCAGGTGCTGGCGCGCCTGGCCGACGCGGCTTAGGCGAAATTGGCTGGTCAGTCATGCTATACTTTGTGAATAGGTGTTCACCGGGATAGCGCCATGACTTCTGTACCTGTTCGCGATGACTTGATGCGGTCAATTGAGAAACTCGCCATCGAGCAAGGCACCGACACCGAAGCATTGGTGAATGCATGGCTTGAGCGCCAATTAGCCTTGGCGCGCGAACAGCGCATCTTTGAAGAAACTGAACGCTTCCAAGCGCAACACAGCGCCTTGCTGCCCTTGTATGCGGGTCAATACATCGCCATGCACAATGGGGCGGTAGTGGATCATGCTGAAACCCTGGCATCACTTTACGAGCGGGTCCGAGCACGCTTTGGCGATGAGCCGGTGCTAATCACACCGGTTATGGCTGAGCCGATCCAAACCTTTAATAGGCGCAGTCGGCGCTTGGCCAAAACAACTGAGTGAATACCTTGTACACGGCGGATTACGAGCCGCCGGCTCCCGTCATCCCAATTGGCCTGGCTGTTTCGGGAACGAATGATGCCCTCGGGCCATTTGTGGCCTTGATTGATACTGGTTCTGATGTGACGGTCATGCCGCAGACGGTCTTGGTGTCGCTGCGCGCCAAGCCCGTTCGCACCGCCTATCTACGCTCTCCCTGGGGTGAGCGCCGCCACGCTGCCGTTTATGTCCTTGATGTTTTGATTGGTGCTGAACGCTACCCCAATATAGAAATTGCGGCCGACGAGGCTGAGACCGAGTTCATCCTGGGCCGCAACTTCCTGAACCGCCTGCCGCTGCTATTAGACGGCCCACAAATGACTGTTCAGCTTTTGAATGCGCCGGCCCTACAGCGTCTCCGCGAGGCGCGTTCCCTTGAGTAGCCCCGCCCACTCGTAAGCCCCCGGAAACTTCGCAGCCGGCGGCGGCTATGGTAGAGTCGCCGCGCACGACTAACGACCCACACTCTTTGCGGAGAAATAGACCCTATGGCACTCAAAATTGCGATGATCGGCGCCGGCTCCATCGGCTTCACGCGCCGCCTGATGGGCGACATGCTGGCCGTGCCGGAGTTCGCCGACACCACCTTCGCCTTCACCGACATCAACGAGCGCAACCTCGACATGGTGACGCAGTTAGCCCAGCGCGACATCACGGCCAATAAGCTGCCGGCCAAGATTCAGTCGACGGTCGACCGCCGCGCCGTCATCGCCGACAGCGACTACGTGATCTGCATGATCCGCCAGGGCGGGCTGGAAGCCTTTCAGTACGACATCGACGTGCCGCTCAAGTATGGCGTCGACCAGTGCGTGGGCGATACGCTCTGCGCCGGGGGCATCATGTACGCCCAGCGCACCATCCCGGCCCTGCTCGAGTTCTGCCACGACATCCACGAGCTGGCTAAGCCCGAGGCGCTGTTCATCAACTACGCCAACCCCATGGCCATGAACACCTGGGCCTGCAACAAATATGGCGGCGTCACCACCATCGGCCTGTGCCACGGCGTGCAGGCCGCCCACCACCAAATTGCCCGCGCCGTCGAGCAGTGGGCGCGCGAGACCGGCCAGATCGGCCCGGAAGAGACGGTCCACCGCCGCGAGGTCGACGCCAGCTTTGCCGGCATCAACCATCAAACCTGGTGCATCCAGGCCATCTGGCGCGGCATCGACATCATCCCGCAGATGTACGCGCTGCTGTCGAACGT
>JAYUUW010000095.1:0-2299 GCA_043754665.1 Anaerolineales bacterium
CTGAACGCCGCCACGTTCGACACGCTGACGCAGTTGGCCGACCTGATTCAGCAGCGCCAGGCTTAAGTCGGCGCGTCGTGGATATGCCCGCCGACACCCTCGCCCAGCGCCTGCGCGCCCACTGGGCCGCCACGCCCGACCGCCCGGCGCTGCACCTGTTATTACCCAAGCAGCCCGACCACACCCTCACCTACGCCGCGTTGGGGCAGGGTGCGGCTGGTTACGCCCACGCCTATGCCGCCGCCGGCCTCCAGCCGGGCGAGGTGGTGGTGCTCATCCTCCAGCACGGCCCGGCGCTGGTCTTCGCCTTCTGGGGCGCGGTGCTGGGCGGTGTGATCCCTGCGATCATGCCGTTCCTCACCGAGAAGCTCGCGCCTGAGAAGTACCGGCAGGAGCTGGCCGCGCTGGTCGCCATCACCCAGCCGGCCGCCATTGTCACCTACGCGGAGTTCGCGCCGGAGGTGGCCGCCGCGCTCGGCCCGGCCAGTTCGGTGCGGCAGGTGCTCATCGCCGCCGACATCGCGCCCGACGCCGCGCCCGACCTAGATGCGCTGCCCGGCCTGCGCCGCGCCCCGGCCGATGTCGCGCTGCTCCAGCACTCCTCTGGCACCACCGGCCTGCAAAAGGGCGTGGCGCTCTCGCATCAGGCCATCTTCAACCAACTGGCGGCCTACACCACCGCGCTGCGCCTCAACGCGGACGATGTCATCGTCAGTTGGCTGCCGCTGTATCACGATATGGGCCTGATCGCGGGCTTCGTCATGCCGGTGCTGTGCGGCGTGCCGCTGGTGCTGCTCTCGCCGTTCGACTGGGTGCGCGCCCCCTACCGGCTGATGCAGGCCGTCTCGCAGTATCGCGGCACGCTCACCTGGCTGCCCAACTTTGCCTTCAACTTCTGCGCCCAAAAGACCCGCGACCGCGACTTGCAAGGCGTCGATCTGTCGTCGTGGCGCGCCGTCATCAACTGCTCCGAGCCGATGCGGGCCGAGAGCCACGACGCGTTCGCAGCGCGCTTTGCGCCCTTTGGCTTGCGGGCCGAGGCGCTGGCCACCTGCTACGCCATGGCCGAGAACGTCTTTGCCGTCACGCAGGGCGGGCTAACCGGCCCGGTGGCGGTGGATGAGATTGACCGGCGCGCCCTCATCACCGAGCAGGTGGCGCGGCCGGTAAGTGTCGTCCATGACGGTGCGGACGCTGATACGCCGGAGCGCCTGCGGATGCTCTCCGCCGGGCGGCCGCTGCCCAACGTGCGTCTGCGCGTCCTGGCCGACGCTGGCCCTGATGGGGTGCGGCGCGAATTGCCCGAGCGCCACGTGGGCGAACTGGCGCTGCAAAGCGACTGCCTGCTCACCGGCTACTTCCATCGGCCCGACCTGACTGACCTCGCGTTTTATGAGGGCTGGTACCTGACCGGCGACCTGGGCTATGTGGCCGACGGCGAGGTATACGTGTCTGGCCGGCGCAAAGACTTGATTATTGTGGGGGGCAAGAACGTGCACCCAGGTGACCTGGAGACGCTGGCCGGCGAGGTGCCGGGCGTGCATCCGGGGCGGGTGGTGGCCTTTGGCGTCTTCAACACCGACGCCGGCACCGAAGAAGTGATTGTGGTGGCCGAGATGGATGAAGAGCAGTTAGCGGGTGACGACCAGGCCCGCTACGCCCTGGCCGACGCGGTGCGCCAATATATCAACCGCGGGTCGGATGTGGCGGTGCGGCAGGTGCATTTGGTGGGGCCGCGCTGGGTGCTCAAGACCAGCAGCGGCAAAGTGGCCCGCGCCGCCAACCGCGAGAAGTACCTGGCCGAGCAAGCCGCCGGCTAATACGCGCCGGTGCCGCGCAGCACCGCCGGCACCGTGCGCAGGATAATCATTACGTCGCGGGCCAGCGAGTAGTGCGCGATGTAGTCCAGCTCTAGCCGCACGCGCTCGTCCAGCGGCAGGTCGCCGCGCCCGTTGATCTGCATCGGCCCAGTCAGGCCCGGCTTCACGGCTAAGCGGGCGCGGTGCCAGTCGTTGTAGCCGGCCACCACCCGCGGCTCTTCCGGCCGGGGGCCGACCAGGCTCATCTCGCCCACCAGCACGTTCCAAAACTGGGGCAGCTCGTCCAGGCTCCAGCGCCGCAAGAAGCGGCCCAGGCGCGTCACCCGCGGGTCGGCGGGCTGCTTGGGGGCGGGCATCTCGTCGGCCCCGGCCACCATCGAGCGCAGCTTGAACATGCGGAAGCGCCGCCCGTTCTCGCCTACGCGCTCCTGCACAAACAGCGCCGGCCCGGGTGAGTCCAGCCGGACCAGCGCGGCCAG
>JAYUUW010000096.1:0-5726 GCA_043754665.1 Anaerolineales bacterium
TTGGGGTAGGCTCTATGACAACGGCTGCGACTAACCAAACCATTGTCGTGCCGACGACTGACCGGTTCTGGGGATAAATTTAGCTTGGGCGCATAAAAACTACGCCGGGGGAGGCGTGGGCCGCTCCCGGCGCTGGCAGGTGTGGGTGGGGCGGGCGGGCTTAACTCAGCGCGCCGGGCGTGGCGCTGGGCGGGCGCACGTGGCGGGCCATGCGGGTGGCGTAGAGGTTCAGCTCGGCCTGTTGAATGAGCGCGGTGATGTCGGGGCTGCCGTCGTCGAGCGCGGCATAGCCGGTGCTGAGCTTGACCTTGATCGGGCCGGTCATGGTGTCCACCGGGTCGGCGGTCACCTGGCGGCGCATGCGCTCGGCCACCACCGCGCCGCCCTCCACCTCGCACTCCAGCAGCAGCACCACAAACGAATCGTCGCCGTAGCGGCAGAGCAGGTGCGGCTCGCGCAGGTTGGCGCTGCAGCCATCGGCCACCGCCCGCAGCACCTGGTCGCCGGCGGCGTGGCCGTGACGCTCGTTGATCTCTTTCATGGCGTCGATGTCGACGATCAGCCCGACCAGCGGGCGGCGGTAGCGGCGGGCGCGGCGGAACTCGTGCTCGGCCAGGGTGAGGAAGTGCCGGCGGTTCGGCAGCCCGGTCAGCGGGTCAGTGGTGGCCTGCTGGGTCATGACCTGGGCCTTTTCCAGCAGCCGCAGGCGGGCCACATTCAGCGCCACCTCGTGGCTGATGGCCACGGCCAGCTCCACGTCGAAATCGTCAAACGGCTTCGAGTTGGCGCCCATGCGGTAGACGCTGGTCAGGCTGACGACCTCGTCCTCCACCAGGCCGGGCACGCACAACGCGGCCCGGATGGGCGCGGGCACCGGGCCGTAACCGGGGTCGGCGGCCAGGTCGGCCACCACAATGGTGGTGCGGTTCTCCATGGCCTCGCGCAGCATGGCGCGCGGCAGGCCCAGCTCGGTGGTGGCGCCCAGCCGCCCGGCCAAAATCACGCGGCCGTAGTCGGCGCCCAGGGCCACGCGCGCCAGGCGCGAGACCTCGGCCAGGGCGATGGGCAAATCGACAATGGTGTTGAGGCGGTTGGCGACCTCGTAAAGCACGGGGGCGCGCTGGTCGATGGATTGGCGGACGTTCTGGTGGGTGAGGGGCTGGGTGTCGTGCAGCTTGGCGGTCTGGCCGCTGGTGTTGTTGTCGCGCTTCATCAGCGTGATCAGGTGCTGGCCGATATGCACCTGATCGCCGGCCCGCAGCAGGTGGGTTTCGGCGATGCGCTGGCGGTTGACCCAGGTGCCGTTGGTGCTGTCCATATCGCGGACGGCCACGGCGTTCGAGATCAGGTCGTACTCAATTTCGGCGTGCAGGCGCGAGGCGGCATCGTCGGCCACCACAATGTCATTGCCGGGGTGCCGGCCGAGCATGGTCTTGCCGGCCTTGAGCACATGCTCACGCGGCTCTTCCCACGGCGAAATGATCGTAACCACCCACATGGCGAAACGGGCCTCGCGTCACCACCGCTGGGCCGCTTGCCCCCCCGGGTGGTCTAAACATTGAACTGTTGCTGGCGAACGACTCAGAGTCTAGTCACGAATCGACGCTTGTCAATGTTAACGGAGAGAGAAAAGAGGAAAAGGGGCGCGGGTGATTTCTTTTGCCGTGGCGGGACTTTCACTTAGGCGGCTGGCGCTTGCGTTTAGAAAAGCCCTGGCTTTCACGGCAAATTGCCATTTGCCACATCGCCCGCCTCAGTTTAGAATTGCGTCACGTTTCGCGAACGCGGTGAAGCGCCTTATCTGCCCGCCAGCCAAGGGAAGAGTCATGCTGACCGACGAACAACTGCAAGCGTTTCAAGCCAACGGTTATGTGGTCATTCCAGGCCTGTTTAGCCCCGCGGAAGTCGCCCGCTACCGCGACTACTTCATGGCCATGCGCGCCACCGGCCCGCTGCCGCTCGACGACACCTCCTGGTACCTCAACAGCGGCGAAGATGACCCGCTGAAGCAGTACCCGCGCATCATCCAGTCGCACCGCTGGGATAACGTCTCGAAGCAGTGGCTGCTCGACCCGCGCCTGAACCAGGTGCTGACCGGGCTGCTGGGCCGCGAGCCGTTCGCGGTGCAGACCATGGTGTACTTCAAGCCGGCCGGCGGGCGCGGCCAGGCCTTGCATCAGGATAACTATTACCTCAAGGCCAAGCCCGGCACCTGCATTGCCGCCTGGATGGCGCTGGACGCCTGCGACGAGGAGAACGGCTGCCTGCGGGTCGTGCCCGGCAGCCACAAGTGGGAGGTGCTGTGCGTGCAGCCGACCGACACCAGCGTCAGCTTCACCGACATTGAGGTGCCCATTCCGCCGGGCGTGGAGCCGGTGTCGGTGCTGATGCAACCGGGCGATGTGCTGTTCTTCACCGGCTCGATTGTGCACGGCAGCTTCCCCAACTCCAGCGCCGACCGCTTCCGCCGCTCGTTTATCGGCCACTACATCGAGGGCCAGGCGGTGCAGGTGTCGAAGGGCTACCACCCGGCGCTGCGCATGGACGGCACGACGCTGGAACTGGAAGCCAGCGCGCTGGAGGGCGTGACCTGCGGCGTGTGGGTCGAGAAAGACGGCACGCGCGCCATTGAGCAGCTCGGCCTGGAATATCACGGCGTGCAGCGCCTGGAATAGCCTGTCAGCCGGAGATTGCCACCCTATGACCACGCTTGAGTATCGCCTGAACGCCGCCCCGGCCCGCCTGCTGGCCGAGCCGCCCGTGCCGCTGCCGGCCGCGCCGCGCTCGCCCTACCACCTAACCGAAGACCAGATCAACTTCTTCGATGAGAACGGCTATCTAATCTTGCGCCAGTGGCTGCCGCCGGCGCTGCTGGCCCGCGTGCAGGCTGCCGGCGACATCTGGATGGAGCGCGGCCAGCGGGTGACGCCCGCCGACCCGCTGTATTCCGACTTCGGCTTTAAGCCGGGGCCGAACGGCCGCACCTTTTATGCGGTGGGCTATGTGCATAACCAGGGCGAGAGCGCCTCGCTGGAGTTGCTGGGCAGCCCGCAGGTGCTGGGCGTGGCCGAGAGCCTGTGCGGAGCGAACTTCGTGCCGACCTATGAGTCGATGGTCTTCAAGATGACGGGCAACGGCGCGCCGATCCACTGGCACCAAGATGCCTGCCACCCGCGCCGGTACCGCATCTTCAACTACGACCTGTACCTCGACGCGGCGCGTCTGGGCGCGGGCGCGCTGAAAGTGGTGCCCAAGAGCCAGCACGCGCCGGTGGATGTGTGCCGCTTCGCCGACAACCACGACTGGAACCCGCCGGGGGTGATTGAGGTGGCGATGGAGCCGGGCGATGTGCTGCTGCACGATGTGATGGTGGTGCACGGCTCAGAGCCGGTGGTGGGCCAGGCCCTGCGCCGCACGCTCTATTACGAGTTCCGCCCGGCCGAGGAGATTGTGGAAGACGGCCCGTGGGACCGGGAGTGGATCGAGCGCCGGCAGCGGCTGATTGGCATTGGCCTGCGCCGCCATGCGGCGGCCTTCCCCGACAGCGCGCAGTACGCCTGGCGCATCAGCGATGCGTTCCGCCCCGCGCCGACCGGCAGCGGCGAGGCCGAAGACCTGCGCGTGATGCACACCGGCCACATGCCCGGCGCGTATTGCAGCGCGGGCGACGCCGGTCGGGTGACCAAGGGCCAGTAAGCCGGCCGGCGCCCCGTTCGTTAACGCACACCGCCCAGCCGATTGGCTGGGCGGTGGTGGTTAACGCGGTTTGCAATTGAACGTATGCCGTCGGCCATCGCGCTAAGACTAACATGCGTGGGAAACTCAACGTCCAAGGGCCGGCTCATCGCAGGGTGGGTACAGAAGACAACTTATCTGACCCTTAACGACAAACGCAGCACTTCGGGCCGGCGGGGGCCGGCCCTCTTGCTGCGTTTCTCGTCGGCTCTATGATAACGGCTGCGACTAAACAGCTATGTCTATCACCGCTGACTGTCAAATTCACATGTTGAAGACTCGATAATTGCAATACGGCGTTAGCAGTGGCTTGGGCCGTTCAAGCCACCGCACACCACGCGGAGGCAGGTGACCGGGCCTCTGGCAGCGCCGCCCTCGTGCTGCGTTTCTCGTCGGCTCTATGATAACGGCTGCGACTAACCAGCTATGTCTGTCACCGCTGACTGTCAGATTCACGTTTTGAGAACGCGACAGGCGCAATACGGCGGTAGCAGCGGGCTTGGGCCATTCAATACCTGCACACAACGCGGGGGCGTGTTGCAGGTGTATGGATGGCGTTCTGTTTGTAGCGAGCGCTGGGCGTTCGGCCCAGCTAGAACTCTGGGCTTGCGAACGCCCCTACGCGAGGCTGCGCGCAGGCTGGCGGGTGGGAGACGGCGAACAGCCGATTGCAACGTGCTCTAGGGTTGCGAACACCCTACTGCAGCGCTGCTCTAAAGCGCTACGCCGCAACGGCAGGCGCGGGGGGCGGGCCTGGCACGTAGCGCAGCAGCACCACGCCGGAGCCCATGTCGCGGTTCTCGGTCAGTTGGAGCGAGGCGGTCGCGCCCTCCTGGAACAGGCGCTGGCCCGCGCCGCGCACGAGCGGGTAGGTCAGCAGGCGGTATTCATCGACCAGGTTGTGCGCCATGAGGGTGCGCAGCAGGGTCATGCTGCCGGCCACCAGGATGTCGCCGCTGATGGTCTGCTTGAGCTTGGCGATCTCGGCCGGCACATCTGCCCGGATGATGGTCGAGTTGTTCCACGCAGTCGTTTGCAGCGTGGTCGAGACGACATACTTGGGCAGGCTGTTCATGCGCTCGGCAAAGCCCTGCTCGTCGGTGCGGTCGGGCCAGGCTTCGGCGAAGGCCACATAGGTGGTGCGGCCCAGCAGGTGCGCGCCGGTCGCCAGCAATTCCTCGAACTTGAACGTCCCGGTGCCATCGGTCCAGTAGGGGAACGACCACAGGTGAGGATCCGCCACCACGCCATCGAGCGTCATAAACTGCGTCACCACGATTTTGCCCATTACACCACTCCTTCGATTTTGGTCGGCCACCGCCAACAGCATACCGCAGATCAGGCGGCGGCCGGGGCCGGCGCATAGCGCAGCAGCACCACGCCCGCGCCCAGGTCGCGGTGCTCGAGCAGCGTCAGCGGCGCGGTAAGCCCCGCGCCGAACAGGCGCTGGCCCGCCCCGTGCACGATGGGGTAGACCAGCAGGTTGTACTGATCGACCAGGTTGTGCGCCATGAGCGTCTTGATCAACTGCGTGCTGCCGGCCACCAAAATGTCGCCCTCGACGGTCTGCTTGAGTTGGGCGATCGCGGCCGGCACGTTGGCGCGGATGATGGTCGAGTTGTTCCACGCGGCCGTTTGCAGCGTGGTGGAGACGACGTACTTGGGCAGGCCGTTCATGCGGCCGGTGGGGTCATCGTCGGGCATGTTGGGCCAGGCGGCGGCGAAGCTCTCGTAGGTCACGCGGCCCAGCAGGTGCGCGCCGGTCGCCAGCAGTTCTGCGGTCTTGAATGCGCCGGTCGCATCGGTCCAGTAGGGGCCTTGCCACAGGAAGGGGTCTCCCACCACGCCGTCCAGGGTCATAAATTCGGTCACCACGATTTTGCTCATCTTAGTACTACAACGAGACTTCGTATGAGTACGAGACTTCGGTTTATGAGTACGAGACTTTGAAAATTTAAGGTCTAAACTACCCGGCAATCTATCTGCACAGA
>JAYUUW010000097.1:0-3463 GCA_043754665.1 Anaerolineales bacterium
GCCCTGCCGCTCACGCTCGACGGCAAGCCCGCCGCCCAGGCCAACGCCGCCGCCGTGCAGTGGCTCAAGCGCGTGGGCCTCGAAAACAAGCTCGCCAGCCGCCCCGACCAGCTTTCCGGCGGCCAGCAGCAGCGCGTGGCCATCGCCCGCGCCCTGGTGGCCGAGCCGGCCCTGATCTTGGGCGACGAGCCCACCGGCAACCTCGACACCCGCGCCTCCGATGAGATCGCCGGCTTGCTGCGCCAAGTGTCCGACGAGTGGGGCCGGGCCGTCGTCATGGTGACGCACGACCCGCGCATTGCCGCCTACGCCGACCGCATCGTCTTCCTGAAAGACGGCGTCATCATCGACGACTCCCGCCTGGCGGGGCAGGGCGCCGGCAAATCGCAAATGGTGGCCGACCACCTCTCGGCCCTGACCGCGTAAGGTGCTGCCATGATGACTCTTACTCTCGCCGGGCGTTACCTCGCCGGCCGCAAACTGCGTACCACCCTCACCACCCTGGCCGTCGTTTTCGGCGTCTTCATCCTGTTCGGCATGAACATCATCCTGCCAACCATGCTGCAAGGGCTGCAAGCCAACGCCATGGCCGCCTCCAACCAGGTTGACCTCACCGTCACCCACACCACCGGCGGCACGTTCGACCCGGCTGTGCTCGCCACCGTGGCTCGCACCGAGGGCGTGCAGGTCGCCACCGCCGCCCTCAGCCGGCCCGTGAACCTGCCCGCCGACTTTTACGATCACGACCCGGCCCAGACTGATGTCGTCACCACGCTCACGCTGCTCGGGGTCGACCTGACCCCGGAGTATTCGGTCACCAGCATCCACGTGACCAACGTTGAGGCGGGCCGCTACCTCCAGCCCGGCGATACCGATCAGGCCGTCATCAGCGCCAGCCTGGCCGCCGACTTGGGCTTGAAGCTGGGCGACACCGTGTCGCTGCCCACCACCACCGGCATTGTGCCGCTCACCGTCGTCGGCTTGCTGCCCGCCACGGCCGCGCTCGGCAACGAGCAGATCATCGTCAACCTGCCCGAGGCGCAAACGCTGCTCGACCTGCCCGGTTACATCAACGTGATCGAGGCCAACTACGGCACCACCGACGCGGCCGCGCGCGATGCCACCACCGCGCGCGTGCAGGCCGCCCTGGGGGCCGACTACACCGTGGGCGCGCTCGCCAACGGCACCGACCTGCTGGCCAGCCTCAAGATCGGCCAGGCCGCCATGAGCTTCTTCGGCGTGGCCGCGCTGGTCATGGGCGGCTTCATCATCTTCAACACCTTCCGCACCGTCGTCGCCGAGCGCCGCCGCGATATCGGCATGCTGCGCGCCGTGGGCGCCAGCCGCCGCACCATCATCGGCCTGATCCTGGCCGAGGGCTTGCTGCAAGGCGTCATCGGCACCGCCATTGGCATCGTCCTGGGCTATCTCATGGCGGTGGGCCTGCTGGGCCTGATTACCGGCATGATGCAGAGTCTTGTCCACATCACGGTGGGCGCGCCGGTCATCACGCCCGGCCTGATCATCCTCACCATCGCCCTCGGCGTGGGCGTCACGCTGCTGGCCGGCCTGCTGCCGGCCCTCTCGGCCACGCGCGTCACCCCGCTCGATGCCCTGCGCCCCGCCAGCGCCGAAGTCGAGCAGCGCTCCGCCGGCCGCGGCGCCATCGTCGGCACGGTGCTCGTCATCGCCGCGCTGCTGGCGCTGGTGTCGGGCCAAATCGCTCTCGCGGGCCTGGGCTCGCTGCTGTTCCTGGTCGGCCTGGTGCTGCTGTCGCCCACGCTGGTGCGCCCGGTGGCGGCGGCTTTCAGCGGCGTGTTGAGCGTCCTCTATGCCCGCGAGGGCACTGGCGGCCTGGCCCAGGGCAACCTCACCCGCCAGCCCACGCGCGCCGCCATCACCGCCAGCACCACCATGATCGCCCTGGCCATCATCGTCTCGGTGGCCGGCATGCTCTCCAGCTTCAAGGTCAGTTTCTTGGGCGTCCTGCGCGACACCCTCGGCAGCGACTACCTGCTCGTCCCGCCCGCCATTGCCCTCTGGGGCAACGACGTGGGCGCCAACCAGCAGTTGGCCGGCGACCTGCGCGCCGTGCCGGGCGTCGGTGTGGTCAGCGCGCTGCGCTTTGCCCCCAGCGCCTCCGGCGCGACCTCCCTCTCCATCCTGGGCATCGATCCCGTCACCTACCCGCAGGTCGCCAAGCTCAAGTTCGATGCCGGTGAGCCGGCGGCGGCCTTTGCCGCGCTGGGTTCCGGCCGCGCTCTGATCGTCAACGGCGTCATGGCCGCCGCCCTCGGGGTCAAGGTCGGCGATGTCGTGCCGCTGACCACCGCCACCGGTCAGCAAGACTACACCGTGGTCGGCCTCGCCGGCGATTACCTGAACGCCAAGGTCGTCACCGGCTGGATTTCGCACGCCAACCTGGCCGCCGACTTTGGCTCGACCGCCGACATCTTCCTGCAGATCAACCTGGCCCCCGGCGCCGATGCCGCCGCCGTCGAGGCCCAGTTCGCGCCCCTGCTGGCCGACTATCCGCAGTTCCATCTGGTGTCGAGCGCGGCGTACTATACCGAGAACGCCGTGGTCTTCGACCAGGTTTTCGCCGGCCTGTACGTGCTCTTCATCGTGCTGGCGCTGCCGTCGCTCATCGCCATCCTCAACAGCCTCGCCATCGGCGTCATCGAGCGCACCCGCGAGATCGGCATGCTGCGCGCCGTCGGCGCCACCCAGCGCCAGGTGTGGCGCATGATCATGGTCGAGGCCTTGCTGCTCTCCGGCCTGGGCACCGCCCTCGGCCTGCTGGGCGGGTTGTATCTAGGCTACGTGCTCACGGCGGCGCTCTCGCTGGCCGGCTATCAGGTTGTCTACTCCTTCCCGGCCTCCGGGGTGCTCATGGCCCTGGCCGTCGGCCTGCTGTGCGGTGTCGCTGCCGCCCTCGTGCCCGCCCGCCAGGCCGCCCGCCTCGAAGTCGTCCGCGCCCTAAGGTACGAGTAAGCGCTGGGCGGTCGTGAGCTGTTTGGAATCAAAAAGGTGGGACCAGTCAACGTGACCGGCCCCACCTTTTCTCTTTCTCTTTCTTTTTTCTCTCGCCGCCCTACGACGGGCCGTTCTTCGCCTTCGGCGGCTCCGCCCCCAGCTTCACAAAAATCTTGCCCTTCACCTGGTGGTCGTAGGCCTGCCACTTCACTTCGCGCAGCCCGTCGTCTGGCCCGCCGCTCAGGAACCCCAGCGGAATCTCAAACCCCCCGGCCGACAGCTTGCCGCCGCCGAAATAGCGCCCGGCCGCGTTCTTGCCCAGCGTGTCTTTGATGAAGGCGTCCGGGTCGAGCGTCAGCTTGCTGGTCCGCATCGACCCAATCAGCATCTCCTCGCCCTCGCTGGTGACGATGCCGTACACAATCGCGGTGTGGACATTCTCCTCGGTCACCAGAAAATCCGCCGCCTGCGGGATGGCGTCGCGGTC
>JAYUUW010000098.1:0-4454 GCA_043754665.1 Anaerolineales bacterium
GTCAGCAGATGGGAGGTTTCGTCGTAGGCAAACTCCACGGTACCGTCAGCGGCGGCGGTGAACGTGTAGTTGGCGCCGTCCTGCGCGCCGTCGAGCCCGTAGTTGGTCGTCCACGAGCCATCCAGCGCGACCTTGACTTCATAGTCGCCGGCCGTGATGTCCCAAGGACCGCTAGTCCACAGGCCGTCGTCGCCCTTGGTCATCGCGGTGACCTTGCACTCCGGCTGCCAGTCGCCGGGGCAGCCCGCTTGCAGTTGGTACGAGCCGGCCACGTTCACCAAACCGGTCAGCGGATTGGCGATCAGGTCGCGCACCTTCTGCGCGGCATCCTTCATGGCCGTGTCGGGGTCTTCCGTGCCATCGCGCGCCAGGACCACGGCGTCATTCCAACTGCCCCACACCGATCCCATTTCGGGGATGGCGGGCATCATGATGGCGTTCTCGCCGGCCACACCCAGCGCCAGCAGGTCGGGATCGTCCGTCTGCGCGAGCACCGGCAGGAAAGCCGAGGGGCGCTTGCCCACTTCGTAGAGCTTCTGCATGGTGGCTTCGGTCGCCACGAACTCGGTCAGGAACGCCTGCGCCAGCAGCACGTTCTCGCTCTGGGCATTGATGAAGATGCCCTGCGTCCCGGCGAACGGCAGGCCGCCATCGGGGAAGTTGGTCACGGCGTAGGGGATGCCCGATTCGCGGATGCGGTCGAGCGCCCACGGCCCGGCCATGATGAAGGGCACTTCGCCGGTCTCGAACAGGGCGTGGTTGTTGGCCCAGTCCCAGTCGGCGGGCAGGTCGCCATTGGCGACGTGCTCAGCCAGCCAGGCGGTAGCGGCAATCATGCCGTCGCTGTCCAGGCCCAGGTCGGTCGGGTCGTAGTCGCCGGCGGCATTGCGGCCGAAGATGTAGCCGCCGAAGGACGTGAACAGCGGGTACATATCGTAGGTGGTGCCAGTGGCGGCCATGATGTAGGTGGCCTTGCCTTCGGCCATCAGGGCCTCGCCCATCGAAACCACTTCGTCCCAGGTCGTGGGCGGGGTGGGCACGAGATCGGTGTTGTAGAAAAAGCCGAGATTTTCGGTGGCGTAGGGCATGCAGTACAGCACGCCGTCGAAAGTGCAGGCTTGCAGGGCCCCCGGCGCGAAGTCGGCCGCCATGGCGCCAAGATCGATCGGGGCCAGCAGGCCGTTGGCGACGAGCGCGCCGGCCTGGTCGTGGGCCACACCAAACAGGATGTCGGGGCCTTCGCCGTTGGGCGCGGCCACCTGGAAGTCGTCACGCAGGGCCGACTTCAGTTCAACCACGAGCTCGAGTTGGTAGGTGGCCAGCACTTCGTCGGCCAGGTCTTGCAGGATGGGGGCGCGGGTATCATCGGCCCAAATGCGCAGGGTGCCAACCGGCTCAACCGCGCCCTCGGTGGGCGCAACGGCTTCGGTGGGGGCCTCGGTGGCCTCCGCGGCGGCGGTGGGGGCGGTGGTGGCTTCCACCACCGCGGTCGCCGGCGCACTGGTCGCCTGGGGGGCTTGGGTGGTGGCGGCCGGCGTACACGCGGCCAGGGCAAAAGCAGCGACCAACACAACGTTGAGCGCTGACCAAATAGTCTTCTTCATGCTTGCTCCTCCTGATGAGCTTCAAGACGTGGAACCATGGGGTCCCAACCTTCGGCGTAGGGGGTTGTGCTGAGGCTGACTCGCTCGCGATCATCATCTCCTTCCAGCGACCTGCGCGGGTGTAACTATTCTAGCGCTGATTCCTTACAAACCACGCCCGCCCCCCAGCGGACCACTATCCAGCCGGCCGAAGGACGGCCAGCTGAAAAGTCTGGGCCAGGGCCTGCGAAACGGCCCCCAGCGCCACGCTGCGCCGGCCTAATTGGGCCAGCACCACCTGCGCGGCCTGCCGCGAGGGCCGCATGGTGCGCTCTTCCACGACCTGGTGCAAGGGGTCAAGTAGATAACTGCCCGACTTGGTGACGCCCCCGCCCAAGATCACCCGGCCGGGGTTCAATAGGTTAATCAGACTGGCCACCGCGCTGCCAATGTAGCGGCCGGCGTCGGCCAAGAGCTGCTGAGCGACCACATCGCCGGCCAGCGCGGCCTGGGCCACCGCCTCGGTCGTAATCGGGTTGGCGGCGGTGTGCCGGGCCAAGCAGGTGCGCTGCCCCGCCCGCACGGCCATTTCGGCGCGCTGGGCGATGGCCCGGCCCCCGGCCACGGCCTCCAAACAGCCGTAGTTGCCGCAGGTGCAGGGCGGACCGCTCTCGGCCACGGTGACATGGCCGATCTCGCCGGCCGTGCCCAGCACCCCCCGGTAAATATGGCCGTCGAGCAGCAGCCCACAGCCAATGCCAGTGCCGATCTTAATGTAGGCCAGGTTGTCCGCGCCCTGCCCCGCGCCAAAAGTCCACTCGCCCAGCGCGCCCAGGTCGGCGTCGTTGTCGAGCGTGATGGGCCGCTGCCAGCGCGCCGCCAATTCGCTGCGGATGGGGTAGGCATCCCACCCCGGCATAATCGGCGGCGCCGAGACGATGCCCTGCTCGGCAATGACCGGACCCGGCACGCCGACGCCGATGGCCCGCACCAAATGCCACGCGCTGCCGGCCTGGCTCAAGGTGGCATCCACCAGGCCCAGCGTCACTTGCAAACACGGCTCGGGGCCGGTTTCAATCGCCAGCGGCTGTTCAGCCGCCGCCAATACCCGGCCGTTTAAGTCGGCGACCAAGACCGTTAAGTGGGTCGCGCCGATGTCCACGCCAACGACGCGCCCGGCATCGGGGTTGATCTCCAGCACAATCGGCCGCCGGCCGCCGCGCGAGGCCCCAGCGCCGCGCTCCAGCACCAGCCGGTCGGCCAGCAGATCGTTGACGATGGCCGAGATGGTGGTTCGGCTGACCTCGAGCGTTTCGGCCAGTTCGGCGCGAGAAATGCCGCTCTCCGCCTGCCGGATCAGGTCGATGACCGAAGCTTTGTTCAGACCCCGTACAAATGACTGGTCCGATATCTTCTCGAGGGACTTAGCGCGCACTTCCATTGTTATATTTGTCGCAGTATCGATGCTGATATTACTAATAACCAGTTCATTTGTCAAGTCACAGAACAAAGTTTCATTAATTGGTCCACTTGGAGCGCTCCAAGTGGGGGCGTTGGTGACTACGTGTGCGCCCGGCCCGCCCACTCACCCGGCCGCCGGCCGCACACCGATTCCGGCTATAATCGCGGGCTATGACAAACTCTCCTGCGACTGGCCGACGTGACCTGCGCGGCGTGTATGCGGCGGCCGTGACCCCGCTGAGCGCCGACCTGACCCCCGACCTGGCGGCCCTGCCTGGCCTGCTCGACTTTCTGGCTCAGCGCGGCTGCCACGGCGCGCTGCTGTTGGGCACCACCGGCGAGGGCACTGCGTTCTCAGTGGCTGAACACCTGGCCGTGGTGCGCGAGGCGCTGCGCTACCGCGACACCGCCCGGCCCGACTTCCACATTCTGGCCGGCACCGGCGCGACCAGCCTGAGCGACGCCGTTGCGATGACCAAGAGCGCCTTTGACCTGGGCGCCGACGCCGTGGTGACGCTGCCGCCCTTCTACTATAAGGGCGTCAGCCCGGCGGGGCTGGTGGCCTACTATGAGGCGCTGGTGCGCGCCGCCGTGCCGGCCGATGGCCGCCTGCTGGGCTACCACATTCCGCAGATGTCGGGCGTGGGGCTGCCGGCCGAGACGCTGGCCGCGCTGCGTGAGCGCTTCCCGCGCCAGTTCTACGGCATCAAAGACTCGCAGGACGATCTGGCCCACAGCTTGGGCATCATTGCCGAAGTGCCGGGCCTGGGGGTGTTCGCCGGGAGCGACTCGATCATGGCCGACACGCTGGCGGCCGGGAGCGCGGGGGCCATCACTGCGCTGGCGAATGTCACCTCCCCCCTCAACCGCGCCCTGTGGGACGCGCACCAAGCCGGCGATGCGGTCACCGTCACCGCGGCCCAGGCCAAGCTGGTGCAGGCGCGGAAGCTCGTCAAGGGCTTGAGCACGCCGGCCAGCCAAAAGGCGGCGCTGGCCGACCTGTTCGGCTTTCCGCTGTGGCCGGTGCGCCCGCCGCTAGAGCCGCTGGACGCCGCCAAGCGCGCCACCGCCATGACGGGGTTGGCTGACCTGCTGACCTAAGGCAGGTTGCAGGTGTATGGATGGCGTCTTGTTGGTAGGGAGCGCCGGCCGTTCGGCCCAGGCAAGGCGCTGGGCTTGCGAACGGCCCTACGCAAGGCTGCGCCGAAACGAACGCTTGAGAGAGGGCGTACAGCCGAGTGCAACCCGCTCTAGACCCGCGAAAAATTCTTCCACAACCTCCTGCGGTGGTCCTGCCCATGCCGCCCCGTTACGGCGCGCCGTACACAATCCGGTAGACCGCATCATTCTGGTAATCGGCCACATACAGCCCGCCGTCCGGCCCCACGGTCAGGTCCAGCGGCCGGCCGT
>JAYUUW010000099.1:0-3424 GCA_043754665.1 Anaerolineales bacterium
AGCACCCTCATCGCCTGGCTCGAATGGAGCCTGGCCTCGATCTTGGCGCGCACCGTCGTTAAGTTCGTGGCCGAGGCCGATGACTGGCGGCCCGTGGCCACCACCTCGCTGCGCGCCCACTTTTTCATGGGGCTGGGCCTGGGCGCGTTGGTCTGGCTGCTGGCCCCGGCCGTGGCTGGGGTGCTGGGCGAACCGCTGTTGGCCGGCTACCTGCGCCTGTTCGCGTTGGACCTGCCGCTCTTTGGCCTGGCCCACGCCCACCGCCATGTGCTCGTCGGCCGGGGCGACTTCGGCCCGCGCGCCCTCGCCACCGGCGCGCGCTGGGTCGTGCGCCTGCTGGTGATCGGGGTGCTGATCGCCGCCGGCCTCTCAGTGGAGGGTGCCATCCTCGGCAGCCTGGCCGGCTCGGTGGCCGAGTTGGCGCTGGCCCGCTGGCGCGCCCGCATCCCCTGGCGGCGCGGGGCGGTGCGCTTTCCGGCGCGGCAGTTGTGGGGCTTTGCCCTGCCCATCGTCTTCATGTCGCTCAGCCTGCGCCTGTTCGACAAGATCGACCTGTTTGTGCTCAAAGCCCTGGGGGCCACCGCCACGCAGGCCGGCCTGTACAGCGCCGCCCAAAACCTGGCCTGGCTGCCGGGCCTGTTCGCGCTCTCGTTCACGCCGCTGCTGCTGGCCACGCTGGCCCGCCTGCGCCGCCAGGGCGACCGGCGCGGGGCCGACCGCCTGGCCCAGCAAGCGCTGCGGGCCGCAATGCTCTTGCTGCCCCTGGCCGCGCTCGTCGTCGGCAGCGCGCCCGAGTTCATGCGCCTGGCCTATGGCGCGCCGTTCGCGCCCGCCGCCATCGTGTTAGGGCCGCTGGTGGCCGGCGGCTGGGCGCTGGTCTTCGTCTCGGTCGCCACGGCGATCCTCACCGCCGGCGGCTTGCCCAACCTCACGCTGGCCCTCACCGGCCCGCTGGTGCCGCTGGCCTTGCTGGGCGCGTGGCTCGTGGTGCCGCGCGGCGGGCTGTTGGGCGCGGCCCTGGTCACCGGGCTGCTGGCGCTGGTCGGTGCGGGCGTCAGCCTGTGGGCGGTCGCGCGCCACTGGGGTGTCTGGCCGCCGCCGGCCACCGTGGCCCGCAGCCTACTGTTGGCGGGCGCGGCCTATGCGCTGGGCGCGCTCTGGCCCACGCCCGGCCTGTGGTGGCTGCTCAAGCTGGCGGTGGGCAGTGCGGCCGTCGGGCTGGCGCTCGCCGCCTTGGGCGAGGTGACGCTCGCCGAGGCCCGCTGGCTGTGGGGTTGGCGGCACGCACTGCGCCGCTGGCCCGGCCGTCCCGCCGTCGTCCCCGCGAGGTCCGATGGCTAGCGCCGGGCCGTTCGTCTCGGTCATCATTCCCACGCGCGGTCGCCCGGCGGCGCTGGCCGCCTGCCTGCGCGCCCTCGCGGCGCAAACCTATCCGCGCGCCCAGTTTGAAATTCTGGTGGTCGATGACGGCAGCGACCCCGCCGCCGCGCACGTCCTCGCGGTCCTCGCCGCCGAGTGGGGCGCGCGCTGCCTGCGCCAGCCGGCCAGCGGCCCCGCCCCCGCCCGCAACCTTGGCGCGGCCCAGGCCCAGGGCGTCTATCTGGCCTTCACCGACGACGACTGCTGCCCCGCGCCCGGTTGGCTGGCCGCGCTGGTGGACGCCCTCGCAGCCCACCCGGCGGCGGCGGCCGGCGGCCCGATCACCAACGCGCTGCCGCGCAACCCGTATGCCGCCGCCAGCCAGGCGCTGGTGAGCTACCTCTACGCCTACTACAACCGCGACCCGCAGCGCGCCGTCTTTCTCACCTCCAACAATCTCGCTCTTCCCGCCGACTTGTTCCATGCTCTCGGCGGTTTCGACTGCACCATGCACCTCGCCGCCGCCGAAGACCGCGATCTGTGCGACCGGTTGACGCTGCACCAGCACCCGCTGCTCTACGTCCCCGCCGCCGCCGTGGCCCACGCGCCCGACCTCAACGCGCGCCGCTTCTGGCAGCAGCACTTTCGCTACGGGCGCGGCGCGCACGGCTATCACCTCGCCCGCCGCGCGCGCCGCGCGCCGCCGGTGCCGAGTGAGCCGCCGGCCTTCTATCTCAACCTGGTGCGCCACCTGGCCGCCCACGCGCCGCCGGGGCAGGCCTGGCTGGGCGCGGCGCTGGCCGTCGCCTCGCAGGCGGCGAACGTTCTTGGCTTCCTGCGTCAGCGCTGCTGGCGCGCCCGCGCCGCCGCCGGCCGCCCCACGCCCTTGCCGGCCAGTTTGCCGCCGGTCGAAACGTGACCGGCGCGCCCCCGGCCGCGCCCGCCCGCCCGACGCGCTGGCAAATCGCCGCCTGGCTGGCGATCATGCTGATCAGCCTCGGCCTGCTCTGGCGTGACCATGCTAACTTTCAGATGGGCGCGCAGTGGGACGACGCCGACTATATTGTCTTGGCCCACTCGCTCGTCGCCGGTGACCGCTACGGCCTGCTCAACGACCCTGCCGCGCCCGCGCGCGCCAACTATCCCTTTGTCTTGCCGCTCTTCCTCGCGCCGTTGGTGGCGCTCTTCCCGCACAACTTCGAGGTGCTCAAGCTCGTTCCGCTGGCGGCCACGCTCGGCAACCTCACGCTTCTGTTTTGGGGCTGGGGCGACTTGGGGCGGGGCGCGTCGCGCTGGTGGGGCTTAGGGGCCACGGCGCTGTACGGCCTATCGCCGCTGGCGGTGCGCCACGCCGGTGTGGTGATGTCTGAGCCGCTGTTCCTCACTTGGTGCCTGCTGGCGGCCTGGCTGGTGGAGCGGGTGGTCGGGGGCCGGGCTGGGCGCATGTGGCCGGTGGCCTTTGGGGCGTTGGTGCTCGCGCTCGGCTTCACCCGCACCGTGGGCATTCTGCCGGTGTCCGGATTGGTGGCCTACCTGCTCTATCGCCGGGGGCGGGCGGTGCTGCCGGGCCTCGCGGCGGCGGCGCTCACCACTGGCGCGCTGCTCATGCTGATCGTGGCCCTCACCGCCGTGCGCTGGCCCGACCTGTGGCCGGCTAACTACCTCCAGCAGAATGCCGCGCTGGTCTCGGGCGAGGCGCGCCTCACCAACCAGACCGACCCCTACCCGCAGTTGCTGCTGCGCCTGAGCGACCGGCATCTGCGCGTCGATGTGCGCAACCTCATCCTCGCCATCGGCGGCGGCGCGCGCACCGCAACCCTGATGGCGCAGCTCGGCCTGCCGTGGCTGCCCGATGCCTTTGGTTACCTGCTCAGCGGCCTCATTGCGTTTGGCTGGCTGCGGCTCCTGCGCCGGCCGGGCCTCTCGGCCTTTCTGGCGGCGGCTCTCGCCTACTACGCCGGAATGCAGGTGGTGCTGTGGATCACCGTCCGCTTCTTGTATCCCATTCAGCCGCAGCTCTATCTCGGGCTGCTGGCCGGCGTGGATGGCGTGGCCCGGCTGCTGG
>JAYUUW010000100.1:0-2328 GCA_043754665.1 Anaerolineales bacterium
GGGAAGAACATCAGCGACCCGGCCCCCAGCAGCGCGTTGAAGGCCACGAACCCGAACACAATTCTCATCAACGGTGACATGGGTGTGGTGGGCATGGGCTTCCCTTCGCTAGGTGGCGGCAACTGGGCTGCCGCCGATTGTAGCGCGGTGGCGTGGCCTGTCAACGCGGGGTGGGGGAAAGCAAACCGGGCCAGCGCCGCAGAAGGCGACACTGGCCCGGAGGTTGGTTAGGGCGAAACGCGGGCGACCGGCTACACGTACTGATCGATCAGGATCGGGTTGCCGTCGGGGTCGAGGGCCATGAGGCTGGCCGGGCCGGTGGTGGTCTCATCGGCTTCGGTGACGAGCGCCACGCCCTGGGCCTTCAGTTGGCGCTGGAGTTCGCGCACGTCGGTGAACGTGGGCAGGGTCTGGGCGTTTTGGTCCCAACCGGGCGAGAAGGTGAGCATGTTCTTCTCGAACATGCCTTGGAACAGGCCGATGACGTGCGCGCCGTTCTTCAACATCAGCCAATTCTGGTCGGCATTGCCGCCGAAGGCTTTGAAGCCGAACTTTTCGTAGAAGGCCCGCGACGCCGCGAGATCTTTGACGGCCAGGCTGACAGACAACGCGCCGAGTTCCATGATGGTCTCCTTGGGGATGAATAACAACAACGGTTAGCACGGCGCCGGCTCACGCCAGAACCGGTGATACCAATGACGGCGGGGGCGGCGGCCGGGCCGCGCTAGAGCGTGACCACGGGCACGGCGCACTCTAAGTCAAACGACTCCCACCCCACTTCGGCCGGCTGCCGCCGATAGATTTCCATGCCCGGCAGGTTGGCGGGCTGATAGTGACTGCGCGGCAGCCACTGGCGGAACAGGTATTGAAACGCCCGGTCTTCCTGCCCCAAACTGGTCACGCCGCCGATCACCGCCAGCCGGCAGGCCGGAAAGTCCACCACGCTCACGGCCCCCTCGGCCGGCCAGGCGGGCGGCACGCGCAGGCACCAGTCGAACCGGCACAAGCGCAGTGGCGTCACGTCGGGGTCGTCTTGCGACATGCCGTACAGCGTGGTGTCCGCCAGCCGGCCGCCGCGCCGCATGTACCAGTCGAGAAGGCGCTGGTAAGCCTCCACAATCCGGCCCGCGTGGCTGTAGGCGTCGTACACCCGGATATAGGCCAGGCGCTGGGCGGGCATGGCCCGCAGGCGCACCGTCAAGGCCTCTGCCTCGCCGGCCTCGCTCATATTTTCTAGAGTATATCCGGCCGCGCCGCCCGATACTTGACTATTCTTGCTATTTTTCAGTGGGCTGTGCCGGTCCCACTGCCGGGCGTTGAGGCCAAACTGCCGCTTGAAAGCGCGCGAGAAAACCGAGACCGATTGAAAGCCGCAGTCGAAGGCGGTGGCAGTGATGGTGCGGTGGGGGCGGCTTGCAGCAGCGCGACCGCGCGCTCCAACCGCAGCCGCGTCACCAGATCGCTGACGGTTTCGCCGGTGAGGGTCTTGAAGAGGCGGTGAAAGTGAAAGGGGGAGAAGCCCGCCACCTGCGCCAGCGCGTCGAGCGACAAGTCCTCGGCCACGTTGTGGCGGACGTGGTCGAGGACGGCATTGATGCGTTGGAGGTAGAGATTGGCTTGGGCCGTTCGCGTGGGCATGGCCGCCCTCATCCTATGCTTGCCACCACGACCCGCTCACCGCTGAATAGTGGCGTGGTGGGTTGGTCAGCGCTGGACCTGGATGGCTTTGGCGCGGCGGCGCAGCAGCGGCTCGCGAATGGCCGCGGCGTTGAGCTTGGCCGCGCCGAGAAAGGTGACGAAGCGCGCCAGCCCGGCCGTCAGGGCCTCGGCAAAGGCTTCATCTTTGCCCAGGGCCTGATCTTCCAGCCACAAGCCCAGGAGGATGAAGGTATTGGTGGTGCGGTCGAGCTTGCTGTCGAAGCGCGCCACCAGCCGGTCGCCCCACAGGATCGGCAGGGTGTAGTAGCCGTACTTGCGCAGGGGCAGCGGCTTGTAGACTTCCCAAATGTAGTCGAAGCCAAAGAGCACTTTGGCCCGGCCGCGCGCGCTGACCTGATCGAGCGGCGCCAGGAAGACGGCCTCGTCGGTGGTGGTGGTGGCCAGCGGCTTCCAGGCCTTGGGCACGCGCCCGGCGCTGAGGTCGGCCAGCAGCTTGGCATCGCTGCCGAGCGCATAGTGCACGTGCTTCCAGCCTTCCACCTGCACCGGGATGAGCTCGCCCTCCGCCAGCAGCGCCTCGCAAATCTGGTTCACGGCGTTAAACGGCACGCCGCGGTGATAGGAGTCACTCGCGCGGTTGAGGCGCGCCAGGCCGGCGAAGCTGACGTC
>JAYUUW010000101.1:0-2498 GCA_043754665.1 Anaerolineales bacterium
GGCCAAGATGTGCGGCAGGTGGGCAGCGGCCGCACCGGCGGCACCAATGCCATGCGCGCGGCCGGGCTGTCGGCGGGCATTCTCACCGCGTTGCTCGATGCGCTCAAGGGCGCGGGCAGCGTCTGGCTGGCGCAGTGGCTGCTCGCCCCCAGCAATGAGGCCATCGGCATGGTCTTGGCCGGCCTGGCCGCCATCCTGGGCCACAATTACTCGATCTTCCTGCGGTTCAAGGGCGGGGCCGGCGGCGCGCCGTGCGTCGGCGCGGCCATGGGCATCTTCCCGTGGAGCGTGTTCATCATCGCCCCGGTGGGCATTCTGGTGCTGTTTGGCATCGGCTATGCCTCGGTCGCCACGCTCTCGGTGGCGGTGGTCATCACGGCCCTGTTTGCCTATCGCACCTACTTCCAGCAAGCGCCCGCTGAGTACATTCTCTACGGCGTGGGCGCGTTCCTGCTGCTGGCCTGGGCGCTGCGGCCGAACATTCGCCGCCTGCTGCGCGGCGAAGAGCGCATCATTGGCTGGCGCGCCAAGCGCCTCAAGCAAGCGGACAGCGGCGGCGGCGGCAAGCCGCGCTAAACGCGTTTCAGCCGTACCCCTTAAACCACAACGGCCCCGTGAAGCTAACGGGGCCGTTGTTGATTCTCGTGCCTGTGCATCGCGTCAGGGCGCGCGATAGACCAACCCAAAGAAGCTGTCGATGGGGCTGGGCGTGTAGCCCTGCACGTTGAGCCGCATGGCCCAGGCCGTCTGCCGGTAGGCCAGCGGCACCGCCGGCATGGCCGCCGCCACGCGGGCATGGACCTCAGCATACAAGCGCTCGCGCTCGGGCAGCGTGTTGGCCGTGCGGGCGTCGGTCAGTAAGCCAAGCAATTCCGCGTCCGGCGGGATGGGCCGGCCCGTCTCGTCGGCGTTGAACGCCGCCTCCAGCCCGCAGAACAGCGGGCACAAGAACGCATCCGGGTCGCCGTTGATGCCGGTCCAGCCCAGCAAAAACAGGTCCGCGCGCCCGTTATGTACCTCCGGCAGCCAGGCCGTCTGCCAGTCGGGCGAGAGCACCGTCACTGTGATGCCCAGCGTCTCCAGGTCGGCCTGCACCAATGCGCCCAGCGCCGCCGGGTCGGGCAAGTAGGCGCGCGGGATCGGCGGCACATAGAGCGTCACGCTCACCGGCACCGTGACTTCGGCCGCCAGGCACGCTTGCCAATGCGCCTGCGCCGCCGCCGGGTCATAGGCAATGGTCGGCACGGTCGCCGGATAGCCCCACACAGCCGGCGGCTGCATCACGTTCGCCAGCACCGCGTCGCCGGGAAAGGCTTGTGTCACATACTGCGCGCGGTTCAGCGCCTGGCTTACCGCCAGCCGGCAGTCCGCATTGCCCCACGGCGCGTGTGCCTGGTTGAAACCCAGATACAGCACGCTGAGTGGCGGGTCATAGACCACTCGCGTGCCTCGGTCGGCCGAGGCAGCCTCGGCATATTGGCTCGGGTCGAGGTCCGCCATGGCCTCGATCTCGCCCGTTTGCAGGGCCAGCAGCCGCTGCGTGCTGTCTGAGATGGTCTTGAACACCAGTGCGTCCGGCCCCGCCGCCAGCCCCGCCGCGTTCCAATAGGCGGGGTTGCGTGTCAGCCGCACAATGCCCGGCTGCGAGACGTCGGAGAGCACGTATGGCCCGGCCCCGGCCGACGCCTCGCCCGAGAGCGCGCCGCCCGCGCCGTTGGCAAACGCGGTTGGGTTCACGATGCCAAAGCTCGGCATCGCCAGGCTGTTGGCTAGCGTGGCATCCGGCCGGCTCAGGGTGATGACGACCGTGGCCGCGTCGCGCGCCTCCACGCCGGCAATCAGCGCCAGCGGCTCGCCGTTCGCATCCATCTCGCGCACAAAGCCGCCGAACACGGCCCGCCAGAAAGTGTAATGCCCCGGCGTTTCTCCCGTCAGCCAGCGCTCGAAGTTCAGGCGCACGGCCTCGGCTGTCAGCGGCGTGCCGTCGCTGAATTGCAGGTCAGGCCGCAGCCGAAAGGTCCACGTCAGTGTGTCGGGCGAGACGGTCCAGCTTTCGGCTAGCGCCGGTCCCGGCCGCGTGCCGCCCGGCTCAAAAGCGGTTAGCCCCTCGTATAGGTGGCGCACGATGATTAGGCCGGAGCGGTCGAGCGCGTTGGCCGGGTCGAGGCTGCCCGGCAGCTCGGCCAGGCCAATAGTGAAGGTCGTAGGGCTGGGTGTGGCGGTCGCCGCCGGGGTGGGGGGCGGCGTGGCGCTCGCTGCTGCGCCTTCCGGCGGCGTGGCGCTGCTGCTTAGGCCGCTGGGCGTGCCGGTCGGTTCAGCGGCGTTGGGCGTGGCGGCCTGCCCTAGTTCTGTTGGGGTGGGGGCCGGGCCGGTGCGCCCGCACGCCGCCAGCACCAGGCACAGCGCCAGGCGCGCGGCCCAAGCGCGGCGCCGTGTTGATCGTCCCAGCATCAGCGGTGGCATGCCTACTTGAGTTTGATGCCCACCTGGCTCAGGCG
>JAYUUW010000102.1:0-2323 GCA_043754665.1 Anaerolineales bacterium
AAGATCCTCCACTTACTGGTTGTTGGCTACCTCAGCCGTCATTCTACCGCGCCCGGCCAACAATCGGATGCTTTGGGTAGGATTCTGCGCCACACATACCAATTTATAGCGCGGCGCATTGCCAGAGTGTAATACAATGCTCGCCAGCCTCCGGGCGTTGGACGGCTGGGGCGGCTTGGGAGCCTCTGGGTTTCTGCTGGAGTGTTATATGTGGAGGTCATCCACCCGTGACGGCTGAATCGGCACTGCGCGACCCGCTAACAGGCGCCCATTCGCGGGCGACCCTGCAAGACCGCCTGCGCGAGGAAGTCGAGCGCGCCCGACGCTACGGGCTGCCGCTTTCGCTCCAGATTCTCGACCTCGACCACTTCAAGACCATCAACGACGGCTTTGGCCACTCGCGCGGCGACCTGGTGCTCATGAGCTTCGTCGAGCGCCTGCGGCAGTTGGCCCGCGACTCCGATCTGCTCTTTCGCTACGGTGGTGACGAGTTCGTCATGCTGCTGCTGCACACCGACCGCTCGCAAGCGCTGACCTTCGCCAGCCGCCTCCTCGACGGCATCCAGTCGGCCCCGTTTCCTGGCAACCCGGCGCTGCGCCTCACCTTAAGCATCGGCTCGGCCAGCTTCCCCGAGGACGGCCACACGCCCGAAGACCTGTTTGAACGCGCCGACCGCCGCCTGTACGAGGCCAAGCAGCAAGGCCGCGCGCGCGTTATTATTGAGGATTCGATCCGGCCGCGCGCCATGTCGTTCGAGGCCGGCTCGCGCCTCATGGAGCGCGAGGTGCCGCTGGCGCGCGTGCGCCAATTCCTCGACGACCTGCCTGAACACAAGCGCGGCGTCTTCACCATCACCGGCCCGGTCGGCGTCGGCAAGAGCTGGTTCCTGTCCGAGATCGCCAAGTCGGCCCGGCTGCGCGGTTACGCGGTGTGGTCGGTCCCCACGCGGCCGGCTCTGCGCTCGCGCGTTTTCGGCGCGCTCTCGGAGGCGCACTTGCCGGCTGAGGGGCTACCCCCGCCCGCGGCTGGTGAGAAGGCCTTTCTGTTGGGGCTGCAACGGGCGCTGGCCGACCAGGCCACGGCCGGGCTGGTGCTGGCTGTGGATAACCTGGCCGACCTTGACCGGGCGAGCCTCGACCTGCTTTGGCGCGTGCTCTTCGCCCCGGAGATCAGCGTGGTGGCCCTGGCCTATACAGTCGAGCCAGATGGCCCGCACCGCGCGCCGCCGCTGGAGGCTCCGCTCCAGGCCATGGTGGAACTGCGCCCACTCACCACGCTGGGGGTGCAGTTGTGGCTGCGCACCGCCCTGCGCTGGGAAGCCCCCGATGGCTTGAGCGAATGGCTCCAGCGCGAGACCGGCGGCCTGCCCGGCAGCTTGCAGCGGGGCTTGCGCCACCTCATTGAGCAGGAGCTCTTGCAGCCGGGCGAGAGCGGCTGGGTGTTCAAGGTGCCTTTCGGAAAAATCCCGTTGGCGCAAAGTCTTGCCCGGCTCGCCCAGCCGCCGCCGCACAACCTGCCGCTGGCCGCCACCGGCTTTGTGGGACGCGAGGCCGAACTGGCGGCGCTGCGCCAGCGGGTCGCTGTCGAATCGTTCGTCACGGTGCTCGGGCCGGGCGGGGTCGGCAAGACGCGCCTCGCCCTCCAGGCCGCCGCCGAAATTCGCGAGCAGTTTCCCGACGGTGTCTTCTTCGTCCCGCTGGTCTCGTTGACGACCGTGGATGATCTCATTTCCGCCATCGCGCAGGGGCTGCGGCTGGCCTTTGTCGGCGCGGTCGAGGCCAAGGCCCAACTCTTCGCCTATCTCGCGCCGCGCGACCTCTTGCTCGTGCTCGACGACTTTGAGTACATGCTCGACGCCGGCGGCTTTCTGACTAATCTGCGCCAGGCCGCGCCGCGTGTGCGGCTGCTCATCACCGCGCGCGAGCGCTTGAATTTGCCGGAGGAAATGGCCTTTGACTTGCGCGGCTTGCCCCTGCCGCCGGTCGTACGGGGCGGGGTGTGGCGGGCGGGGCCGGCCTCGCCCGACTACGCCGCCGAACAGCTCTTTGTGCAGAGCGCCCGCCGCGCCATGCCCGACTTCACCCTGGCCGATGACGATCGCCTGTACGTGCGCCGCATTTGCGAACTGGTCGAAGGCATGCCGCTCGGCCTGGAGCTGGCCGCCGCCTGGACGCCGCTGTTTTCGGTGCGCGAGATTGCCCTCCAAATCGAGCGCAGTCTAGACTTCTTGGCCACGGGCCGGCCAGATTTTCCCGAACGCCATCGCAGCGCCCGCGCGGTGCTCGATTATTTCTGGAGCCTGCTGGCCGAGGACGAGCGGCG
>JAYUUW010000103.1:0-4877 GCA_043754665.1 Anaerolineales bacterium
GTTAGGAAAGCTTACTGTCTTTTGGGCTGCGTTGGCCCACTGCCTAAGTGTATCATCGGGGGCCAGTCAGCGTCAACGGCTTTCATGACCAAATCGGACCGACTCGCCAAGATGTCAGACCCAAAATAGCGCCTGGGAGCTATGCCGGGATGTCCCAGAGCCAGGCGGGATTGACCTTCAGATAAGTTTCGGAAGGCCGGTCACAACCGCCCGACTACGCCGAAACTGAGACATGCCGTTGAATGCCGTTGAGGGTATCGCGTTCGTTTTGTTGGGCCTGGTACAAATCCCAGCGCAGCTGCACCGCCAGCCAGAAGTCAGCCGACATCCCAAAGAACTTGCTCAACCGCAGGGCGGTGCTGGGCGTAATGCCCCGCCGGCCGTTGACGATTTCGTTGATCCGCTGATACGGCACCCGAATGGCGTCGGCCAGTTCCCGCTGCGTAATGTGCATCGGCGCGAGAAACTCTTCCAGCAGCATTTCGCCGGGATGCGTCGGAGCGCGATGAGAAGGGATACGGACCATAGGGACACCTGTAGGGCCAAAACTAATGGTAATCGACGATTTCGACCTGATCGGGACCGCTGTCGGTCCACCGGAAGCAAATCCGATACTGGTCGTTGATCCGAATACTGAACTGTCCGGTGCGGTTACCGGACAGCGCTTCCAGCCGATTGCCGGGCGGAATGCGCAGCTCTTCCAGCGCGGTCACCGAGTCGCGTTGATCGAGTTTGCGGGCGGCAATCTTCCATACCGCCTGCGGGCAGGTTCTGCGGGCCGCCTGGCTGTTCCGGCCGTTGAAAACGTCCTCGGTGCCGGCATCTCGGAAGGCGACGACCATGCCCATAGGATAGCATGGTTGTCATGCTACGGCAATCCACGCCAACAGATGGCGTTTGCGCGCCGCGTCCTCGCACGGGCCAGGCTGACGCCACAGTGTCAGGCTCCCATTAGCGCTTGAGTGTGGCTCCGGGATTTCCCGGGCTAACTCGGCCGTCACCTTCGGACGGCTTTCGGAGCTCCGGCGCGCGCCTTCCGTTAGTCTGGGGCCATGAACGCTGACCATTCCGCCAAACCTGTCCCTGCGCTGCACCCTGACGCGTCGCCCAGCCCGAAGCCAGCCAGCCGGGCATCCGTCCGCCCGCCCCGCAGTGCCGTCATCCGCGCGCCCGGCCTGCTGCCCATGCTCTACACCCCCTCCGAGCTGGCCGACGAACTCGGCCTGACCGCGCCCGCCATCCGCGACTGGCTGGACCGCGGCCTGCCCCACCAGCGCGACGAGCGCGGCCGGCTCTGGATCAATGGGACCGATTTCGCCGCCTGGCTCGAGCGGGCGCGCCGGACAGGTCGGTCCCGCGCTCTGGCCGAGGGCGAGGCCTACTGTGTCAAGTGCCGCCGACCTGTCAAACCAGCCGACCCGGTTTGTCGTGTAAACGGCAAGGCGGCCGTGTTGTTCGGCTACTGCCCGCAGTGCGGCACGGCCGTCTTCCGGGGAGCGCGGCGTGGTTAATCGCACCAACTATCGGCTGACGCGCGCCTTCTTGGATCACTTGCGGCAGGTGCTTCAGATCGGCCCGGCGTCGGCCGAGCGCTACCGCGCCTACCTGCGCCACGTCCTGCTCTGGGCCGACGAAACGTCGATGGCCCAAGCCCACCTGCTCCGCCCCACCCTGCCGGACTACCTAGCCGTCTTGGCCGCCGAGGCCGGCTCGGCGCCGCGCGCCGCCGCCACCCAGAAGAAGATCGTCCAGACCGCGCGCCGCTTGTTCACTTGGGCCAAGCTAACCTATCCGCGCGACTTCCATCAACTGCCGATGGCCTGGATTGACGCCGTCCGGCCACCCCGCGTTGCGGCCGACGCCCACGGTGAGCACATCTTCGTCACCCTGGGCGAAGTGCTACGGCTGGCCGCCATCCCGAATCCCGACAACGATCTGGCCCTGCTGCGCGACCAGGCCGCCGCCGCGCTGCTGTTCGTGTCGGGCATGCGCGTGGGCGCACTCGCCACCCTACCCCTATCTGCGCTCGACCTGCCCGCCCGCACCGTCAAGCAGTGGCCATCGCTCGGCGTCCTGACCAAGAACCGCAAGTCGGCTACTACCTATCTTCTGGACCTCCCCGAGCTGCTCACCGCAGTGGAACGCTGGGACCGCCTCGTCCGCGCCCAGTTGCCGTCCGAGGCCATGTGGTACACGCCCATCATCGTGCGCTGGGACAGCACCTCGTTGTCGCCCGCCCACGCCGGCACCGGCCGCCCAGTCGCCATCGGCAAGCGCCTGCGCCGGCTGTTCGCGCTGGCCGGCCTGCTGCCCAAGTCACCTCACAAGTTCCGCCACGGGCACGCGGTGTGGGCTTTGCAGCATGCGCAGACGATGGCCGACTACAAAGCGGTCAGCATGAACCTGATGCACGAGGACGTGCAGGTCACCGATGGCATCTATGCGCCACTCCTGGGCAGCGAGGTGCGCGACCGCATCGGCCGCCTGGCCGGCCGACCTGGCACGCCAACGCACCCGTCCGACGATCTGGCGCCCTACTTACTGGGGCTATCCAAGGATAAGCTGTCACAGGCGCTGCACCTGCTGGCCGACGCGCTGACGCGATGACCGCCAGTTGATGCGGCGGAGCCGGGCCGCTGCCCAACCCCGCCGCACTTTCTTGCTAGTCCGGCCTACAAGTACCAGCTATCCGCCGGGCTTGCCTTCCGATGCGCCTTCTCCACGTCCAGCACCGCTACCCGCGCATAGTGCTGCACCATCATCAGGGTCGAGTGCCCCAGGATCGCTTGCAGCGTGAAGACGTCACCGCCCGCGCGCAAATACGTGATGGCGAACGTATGGCGGAACCGGTGCGGATGCGTGTGCTTCACCTGAGCGCGCAGACCGATCTTCTTCAACACCTGCCGCAGGACGTCGCGGTCCATACGGCGGTTGTTGTGACCCAGGAACATCGGCGCGTCCGGGTCGGCCCGGTCCTCACGCTTGGCCAGGTAATGCCACAGCGACCGCTTGGCCGCCTTGCCCAGGTACACAATGCGGCCCTTCTGGCCCTTGGAGCCGCCACTGGGGCCGTGCTTCACTTCCAGCCGGCCGGTCTTCTCCATGTAGTCGCCGATGTTCAAGGCGCACAGCTCGCCGGCGCGCAGGCCAGTGTCCACCAGGGCCAGGATGATGGCCTGATTGCGGTCGGCCTCATACGGCCGCATGACGAACTTGCGCCGGTCGGTCGGCCGCACTTCTTTCGAGATCGTGCAGGCCTTCAGCAGCGCCTCGACATCCTCGCGTGTGAACGGCTCCACCGGCTTGACCACGTACTTCGGTTTCGCCACTTGCAGCATCGGATTCTGAAACCCGAACTCGCTGCTAGCCCAGCGGTAAAAGCCGCTGAGCGAGATCCAAAAGTTGCGGATGGTCTTGGGGTCGAGCGGTTCTGCACTGCCGGAGAAGCGCACCGGCTTGTACGTGGTAGCCAGCCACGCCAGATAAGCGCGCACGTCTGCGGTCTGCGTTTGGGTCACCGGCGGATCTTTGGCATACTCCATCCAGCGCTTCATGTGTTGTTCGTAGATTTCGAGCGTGCGCGGGCTCAGCCCGGCGGCGGTCTTGTACTGGAGGAAGCCGGTAACGGCCTGGGACAGTTTTAGGACTGGCGGTCTTCGTTTCATCGTGATCTCCTGTTAGGTAAGAAAACGGTTGAACCGAGGACCGCAAAACCAACAAAAAACCCAAGACTTGCGGTCTTGGGTTTCTCTCAGGTAGCGGGGCTAGGATTCGAACCTAGGACCTCCGGGTTATGAGCCCGACGAGCTGCCACTGCTCTACCCCGCATCGTATGTTCCGCTAGTGGGTTGTTCCCGCCAGCGCTCGCGCAGTATACCAGCCCCCTCCGGCCGCGTCAAGGTCACGCCCGTTTTTGGTTGCCGCCGGTCCCACTCCCCGCCCCACTCACGGCGCCAGCGGCGGGCGAATATCGAAAAACAAACTCCACCACAGGCTCCACGTCGCGGGCGCCGGCGGCGCAGCGCGCGGCGGCGGCGCGGCCGTCGGCTGGGCCGTCGGCACCAGCGGCACCACCAGCACCTCGTCCGGCTGCACTAGCTTGCCCTGCTCGTGTGCCCACTCAATCACCGCCGCGTCCGTCGTCGCATAGGCCACCTGCGTCTCCAGCGCGCCGTTCTCATACGCCAACTGCGCCACCTCCGTCTGCAAGTGGTCGCGGTCCGCCTCCAGCCGCTGCGCCTCCGCCTGCCGCCGGTTAAAATCCAGCATAATTAGCAGCGCCGCCGCAATGCCGATGATCACCACAATTTGCAGCAGCGTCAGCGGCGGCCGATTGACCCCGCGCGAGCTTTGCGTCACCGTTGCCTCCCGTCCCTGGCCCCCCGGCCCGTCCCAGCGCCCAGCGGCATCATACCTCAGACTGCCGTCCATGCAACCGCCCGCCCCGGCCGCCGGAAACGAAAAATCCCGGACGTAAAGTCCCGGGATCTTTTTGGTGCCGAAGCTGGGAGTTGAACCCAGACGGCTTTACAGCCACTACGCCCTGAACGTAGCGCGTCTGCCAATTCCGCCACTCCGGCATGCAGGGGTGCATTTTACCTGGAACCATCGTTTTGTCAACGTACAAGTTGCGTGCCAGGCGCGCCCCCCCACGATTATGCTATAATCCGCCCACGTTTGCCGGCCGTCACAAGCGCTGTCGCCTACCCGTCATGGAACTTTATCAGCAAACCGCCGCCCTGGTCAGCGAGCTGCCCGGCAGCCTGGTCTATCACCTGGCGCTGCTCTTCGCCCTGGCCGCCGCCTGGGCCGTCGCCCTCAGCCACTGGTGGCGTGGCCGCGCCGCCCAGCCGCGTGACCCGGCCGCCGCCCGCCTG
>JAYUUW010000104.1:0-3281 GCA_043754665.1 Anaerolineales bacterium
ACCGGCCAACTCTGCCGCCGCTGACTGTCAAGCTATTGGGTGAAGACTCTATGAGGATCATTGCTCTCACACGGCGGCCTGTTGCGATGAGTGCCCTGGCGGTTGAAACCGCAGCCTTCGCAAGCTCGTAAAGCGAAGCCGGCCTGCGCCGGCTGGGAGCGCAGCGGCGTAAAAAGCGCTGCGGCCAATGATCTCGGATGCCGCCTGTAGCTCTGTCCTGCCCTTCATACGGCCCGCCCGCCGGTCTGCATGACTGTGACCACGCTGTGATGGATTAAGTTACCGAACCGGGCTAATCTATACGGAATAAGGCTGGCCGGGAGGGTGGCAGGCGCACGGCCCCGGGGAGGGGCCACGGGCCGGCTGGCTTCGCGGCGCGGCCCAATTTGGAAGCCGGCCGCGCATGGCGGCCGGTGGCCAATTGGGGGACGGCTGGTGTTGTATGCGCAAGTGACCGCCGGGCTGTCACCGTCTTGTCACCGGAATGTTACCAGAAACGGATAATTTGTAACCGCTATGTCGATTGTGCTGGAACAGCTCACTAAACGCTACGCTGGCGACCCGGTCGTTAACCGGGTGGCGCTCGAAATCGCCGACGGCGAGTTCTTTGTGCTGATCGGCCCGAGCGGCAGCGGCAAGAGCACCGTGCTGCGCATGATCGCCGGGCTGAACACGGTGGATGAGGGCCGGGTGTGGCTGCACGGGCGCGATGTGACCTTTGCCCGGCCGCAAGAGCGCAACGTGGGCTTTGTGTTCCAACACTACGCGCTGTTCAAGCACATGTCGGTGGCCGAGAACATTGAGTTCGCGCTGCGGGTGCGCCGCCAGGCGGCCGACGCCCGCCGCCACCGCCGCGACGAACTGCTGGAACTGGTGGGGCTGGCCGGGCTGGGTAAGCGCATGCCGTCGCAGTTGTCGGGCGGGCAGCAGCAGCGCGTGGCGCTGGCGCGGGCGCTGGCCCACCAGCCGGAAGTGCTGCTGCTGGATGAGCCGTTCGGCGCGCTCGACGCCAAGATCCGCGTTGACCTGCGGCGGGCGCTGCTGAACATTCAGCGCGAGCTGCGCATTACCACCATCTTTGTGACCCACGACCAGGACGAGGCCTTTGAGCTGGCCGACCGGCTGGGCGTGATGAACTTTGGCCGCCTGCTCGAGGTGGGCAAGCCGGCCGAGCTCTACCAGCATCCACAGACCGAATTTGTGGCGACGTTCCTGGGTACGGGCAACCTGCTGGCAGGCGAGTATGCGGCCGGGCAGGTGGCGGCCGGCCCGCTGCGCTTTCCACTGGCGACCGAGACGGCCAGCATCGACACGCCCCAGCCGGTGCAGGTGCTGTTCCGGCCGGAGGACGTGGTGCTGGCGACCCAACCGGCCAACCTGAGCAGCACCCGCCTGGGTCAGGGCATCGTCGAACAGACGACGTTTTCGGGCGCGTGGGAGAAGGCGCGCGTGCGGCTGCCCACCGCCCCCGGCCTGCGTCCGATTGCGCCGGCCGTGCCCTACGGCGAAGACACCTTCCTGGTGGAGGCCAGCCGCCCGCTGGAACAGGCCCGCCAACTGCCGCTGGCGGCGGGCGACACCGTGTGGGTGGGCGTCAACCGAATTCACGTGCTGGCGCATCGCGGCTTTAGCTTCCTGATCCCGGTGGATGGCTCGCCGGAGAGCCAGGCGGCGCTGGCGCTGGGTGGGCAGATGGCGCGGCTGGCGCATGCGCGGGTGACGCTGCTGGGCTACGGCCAGGCGGCCGAAACGCTGGCCCCCACCCTGCAAGCCGCCAAGGATGCGTTGGGCAGCGGGCTGGCCGGGCTGGAGGTGCGCACGGTCAGCGCGTCGCTGGCGGCGGCGGTGGGGCAAGAGGCCGAGCGCCAGCCGTATGACCTGGCGATTGTGGGCAGCCCGGTGGGGCAGCGCGGGGCGGTGGCGGCGCGGCTGCTGGCGGCCGGGCCAGATCACTTGCTGCTAGTGACGCACGCGCAGCCACTGCCGGGCCGCGCCCTGGTGAGCGCGCGCGGCGGCGAGCCGGGCAAGGAAGAAGTGCTGTTCGCGGCCTCGCTGCTGCACTACCTGGGCGCGCAGGCCACCCTGCTGTCGGTGGTGCCGGCCGAAGCGCCCACGCTGCGCGCCCGCACCGAGCAGTTCTTGGCCGACGGCGCGCGCACCATGATCGCGCTGGGCGTGCAGACCGAGACCAAGGTGGGCACCGCCCCGGTGAGCCGAGCCATTCTGGACCAGTTGGCGGCGGGCGAGCACGACCTGCTGGTGCTGGGCGCGCCGCTGGTGCATTCCGATCGGCCCTTAACGCTAGGCGGCGTGGTGGCCCAGCTTTTAGAAGCGCCGATCACCCAACCGGTGTTGATCGTGCGCTCGCGGTTTGTGGTGGGCCAGCCAGGCTATACCACGCCTGACGGCCGCATTCGCATCATTGAGGAGATATTAACATGAACAGGAAGACCGTTCGCGGCGTAGGCGCAGTGTTAGCCGGCATGCTCGTGCTGGCCGCCTGTTCGCCCGCGAGCACGGCCGGGCCAACGCCCAGCGCGGGCGGCGGCGAGCCGGTGAAGCTGATCTTGGGGGCCTACACCACCCCACGCGAAGCCTATGGCGAACTGCTGCCGATCTTCGCGGCGCAGTGGCTGGTCGAGACCGGGCAGACCGTGACGTTTGAAGAGTCGTACCTGGGCAGCGGCGCGCAGTCGCGGGCGGTGGTGGAGGGCTTCGAGGCCGATGTGATCGCCCTCTCGCTGGAAGCGGACGTGACCCGCATTGTGAACGCGGGGCTGATCACGCACGACTGGAAGGACAACGTCTACAAAGGCATCGTGAGCGACTCGGTGGTGGCCTTCGCGGTGCGGGCGGGCAACCCGAAGAATGTGCACGACTGGGCCGACCTGGCGCAGGCCGGGCTGGAAATCTTGACCCCCAATCCGGAGACCAGCGGCGGCGCGATGTGGAACATCCTGGCGCTGTCGGGCGCGGCGCTGCGCGGCCACGTGGCCGCCGTGCCGGCCGACGATGAAGCGGCGGCGCAGGCCTTTCTTGAATCAGTACTGCGCAACGTGACCGTGTTCGATAAGGGCGCGCGCGAGAGCATTGTGAACTTCGAGAGCGGCGTGGGCGATGTGGCCATTACCTACGAGAACGAAGTGCTGACCGGGCAAGCGGCCGGGCAGGACTACGAGTTGATCATCCCCACCTCCAGTATTCTGATCCAGAACCCGGCGGCGGTGGTGGACACCTATGTCGACAAGCACGGCACGCGCGCGGTGGCCGAGGCGTTTGTG
>JAYUUW010000105.1:0-6402 GCA_043754665.1 Anaerolineales bacterium
CGGTGACTTACACCATCCCGTATCTGCCGTTCTTGGATGGCTTGTTCCAGGTCTCGGCGGCGGTGCACGCCCCCGGCGATGGCGAGATGTATGACTACCACGACCGCAGCCACACCTTTCGCGTCATCAATCGCGACGACGGCCCACGCGAGCGCTATGGCGTGGTGAGCACCGGCGGCGCGTGGGCGCACATGGCGGCCGAGTGACCGGGCGATAGCCTGAAGAGCGCTTACCGTCTGGTACAATCGGTCGCCGAGGGGCTAATGCTGGGGAGTGTTGTGGATGCTGACTAGTTTGGTGACCGGCGGGGCCGGTTTTATCGGCTCGCACGTGGTGGATGAGGCTCTGCGCCTGGGCCACCGCGTGGTGGTGCTCGACGACCTGAGCGGCGGCTTTGCCGAGAACGTCAACCCGCAGGCCGAGTTCGTGGCCGGCAGCGTGCTCGACCACGCCCTGGTCGACCGGCTGTTCGCGCAGCACCACTTCGACTACGTCTACCACCTGGCCGCTTACGCCGCCGAGGGCCTCAGCCACTTCATCCGCCGCTTCAATTACACCAACAACCTGGTCGGCACGGTCAACCTGGCCAACGCCGCCATCAACAGCGGGCGCGTGCGCTGCTTTGTGTTCACCTCGTCCATTGCGGTCTACGGCCATAACCAACTGCCCATGACCGAAGACGCCGTGCCGCAGCCCGAAGACCCCTACGGCATCGCCAAATACGCCTGCGAGCTCGACCTGCGCAGCCAGCAGGCGCTGTTCGGCCTGCCCTACGTCATCTTCCGGCCGCACAACGTGTACGGCGAACGCCAGAACATTGGCGACCGCTACCGCAACGTCATCGGCATCTTCATGAACCAGGCCATGCGCGGCGAGGCCTTTAGCGTGTTTGGCGACGGCACGCAGACCCGCGCCTTCAGCCACATTGACGACGTGGCCCCGCTCATCGCCCGCGCCGTTGAGCGCCCGGAAGCCTACAACCAGGTGTTCAACGTCGGCGCGGATGTGCCCTACAGTGTGAATGAGCTGGCCCAGGTCGTGTCCGACGCAATGGGCGTGCCGCTGCGCGTGAACTACCTCACCGCGCGGCACGAGGTGCTGCACGCTTACGCCTCGCACGCCAAAGCCGAAGCCGTGTTTGGCGATCTGCTGCGCCGCCTGCCGCTGGCCGAGGGCGTGCAGCGCATGGCCGCCTGGGCGCGCCAGCACGGTAGCCGCGCCACGCGCCCCTTCACCGGCGTAGAGATCGAGCGCAACCTGCCGCCCTCCTGGGCGCCGTTGGTGGAGCGCGCCTAACGGCGCGCCGCCCCTCTGCGCGGGGAGCGCCGCTATAGGCGGGAGCAGTGCATGCCGACGCGCCTCCTGATTATCAGCCACGAAGCGCCGGGCGAGCGCATGTCTGGCCCGGCCATCCGCTATTGGCAGTTGGCCCACGCGCTGGCCGCGCACGGTCCGGTCATGCTGGCGGTGCCGGGCGCGCCGCTGCTCACCTCCACCACCGTGCAACTGGCCGGCTACGACCGCGCCACCGGCCACGGCCTCGCCGCCCTGCTGGCCGCGTGTGACGTCTACCTGGTGGCCGGCTACCTGCTGCGCCATTACCCCGCCCTGGCCCGCGCGCCGCAGCCGTGCGTGGTCGACCTGTACGACCCCTTTGTGCTCGAAAACTTGGAAATCCATGTCGACCGGCCGCTGCCCGACCAGGCCGCGCAGCACCGCGTGGACCTGGCGGTGCAGGTCGAACTGCTGGCGCGGGGCGACTTCTTCGTGTGCGCCAGCGAGCAGCAGCGCGACTTTTGGCTGGGCATGCTCTCCGGCGCGGGCCGCCTCAATCCCTACACCTTCGCCGCCGACCCAACGCTGCGCGCGCTGATTGATGTCGTGGCGTTTGGCGTGCCGGATGCGCCGCCGACCCAGCAGCGCGCGGCGCTCAAGGGCGTGGTCCCCGGCATCGCCGCCACCGACCAGGTGTTGTATTGGGGCGGCGGCCTGTGGGAGTGGTTCGACCCGCTGACCGCCGTGCGCGCGGTGGCGGCGCTGGCCCCGCGCTGGCCGGCGCTGCGGCTGTTCTTCGCCGGCACGCGCCACCCCAACCCGGCCGTGCCGCCCGTGCGCCGCGTGGCCGAGACGCGGGCGCTGAGCGACCAACTGGGCCTCACTGGGCGGCACGTCTTCTTCGGTGCGGATTGGGTGCCGTATGCCGAGCGCGCCAACTACCTGCTCGACGCCGATGTGGCGCTCAGCCTGCACCACGACCACGTGGAAACGCGCTTCTCGTTCCGCACCCGCCTGCTCGACTATCTGTGGACCGGCCGGCCGATGGTGCTGACCACGGGCGACAAGCTCGGCGCGGAGTTTGCGGCGCAGGGGCTGGCCCGCCTCGTGCCGCCGGGCGATGTGGCCGCCGTGGCCGCCGCCGTGGAGGCCTGGCTGCAAACGCCTGCCGCCGAACTGGCGGCCCTCAAAAAAAATGCGCAGGCCGCCGCCCAGGCGCGGGCGTGGTCGCAGGTGGTCACGCCGCTCGTGGCGTTTTGCCGTGCCCCGCACGCCGCGCCCGACCGGCTGGCCCCCGCCGCGCCGCCGCGCCTGAGCCTGGGGCTGGTGGGCCAGGCCTGGCACACGCTGCGCACGCGCGGGTTGGCGGCGGTGCTGCGCGACATTCGGCTATACTTGAACCGCTAACGGCAGGAGCCGCGCCCCGTGCCGCCCTTGGTCTCCCTCGTCATCGTCAACTGGAATGGCCTGCACTATCTCACCGAGTGCTGGGCGGCCGTGCAGGCCCAGACCTACGCCCCGGTTGAGGTCATTCTGGTCGACAACGGCTCCACCGACGGCAGCCTGGAGTGGCTGGCCGCGCAGTCGCCCGCCCCGCAGGTCATTCGCAACACGGCCAACCAGGGCTTTGCGCGCGCCAACAACCAGGGCATCCGGCAGGCGCGCGGCACATACGTGGCGCTGCTGAACAACGACGCCTATCCCGAGCCGAACTGGCTGGCCGCACTGGTAGCCGCTGCCGAGGCCGACCCGCAAGTGGGGATGGTCGGTTCGCTCATGGTGTTTGCTGACGCGCCGGAGGTGGTGCAATCGGCCGGCATCTGTGTCGACCGCTGCGGCGTGAGTTGGGACTGCGCCGGGGGCGAGTCGGCCGCCGCGCAGGGCCTCACGCCGCGCGCCGTGTTTGGCCCCAGTGCTGGGGCCGCGCTCTACCGGCGTGACATGCTCGCAGCGCTAGGCGGCTTCGACGAGGGCTTCTTTGCCTATCTTGAAGACGTGGATTTAGCCTGGCGCGCCCGCTGGCTAGGCTGGCGGGCGCTGCTGGTGCCGGCGGCCCGCGTGCGGCATGTGCACTCCGGCACTGGCCGGCAAGGCTCGGCCTTCAAGACCTACTACCTCGCGCGGAACAAGTATCAGATGCTGCTCAAGAATTATCCGCTGCCGCAGTTGCTGTTGTACGCGCCGCTCATCGCGTTCTACGACTGGCTGTCGCTGCTTAACAGTCTGCTGAGCCAGCGCACGCTCAGCGGGCTGCGCGGCCGATTTGCCGGTATGACGTGCATTGCTCACGTCTTGCGCCGGCGCCGCACGGGGCAGGGCAGGGCGCAGGTGTCCGGCCAGTCCATTTTCGAGCTCCTAGAGCCGGTGGCCGCGCCGTGGCAGGTGGGGCGGCGCTATCGTCACTTGGCGGCACGCCCCGCCGCGCCGAGGCCCGCCCGCCCATGACCGCCGCGCTGCGGACAGTCGCTCTTTACACCGCCGACGCCTGGGATAGCGCCCTCGTCCATCTGCGCGTGCGCGGCCCGGCCGCCTGGGCGGGGGTGGAGGTGCTGCCCGGCAACGCCGGCGACGCCATCGACCTCGCGCCGGTCGAGGCAGCGCAATTGGTCATCCTCCAGCGCGACTTTCCGCGCTTCGGTCCAGCCTATGAGGCCGTGGCCCAACGCGCCCAGGCCCTCGGCGTGCCGGTGGTGCACGAGCTGGATGATCTGCTGCTCGACGTGCCGCTCGACCACTGGGGCAAGGACGCCTACACCGACTACTTGTTCGACCTGCTGGGCGGCCTCGTCGCGGCCGACGGCCTGGTCGCCGCCACGCCCGCGCTGGCCGAGGCGCTGCACCCGCTCAACCCCCACATCGACGTATGGCCCAACTGTCTTGATGACCGCCTGTGGCAACTGCGCCCGCCTGCGCCGGCCGTTGCGCCTACGCCCGAGCGCCCGCTGGTGCTGGGCTACATGGGTGGCCTGACCCACCAACCAGATTTGGCTGAGATCACCGGCCCGCTGCTGCGCGTGCTCGGCCGCTACAAGACCACGGTCCGCCTTCAGTTTTGGGGCGGGCCGCCGCCGGAGGCGCTGGCCGGCCACCCGCAGGTCGCGTGGACGGCGCTGGATGTGCGAGGCTACGCCGCCTTCGCGGAGTTCTTCCAGGCTCAGCAGTTCGATGTGGCCCTCGCGCCGCTGCGCGACCTGCCGTTCAACCGCTGCAAGAGCCACATCAAGTTTCTGGAATACAGCGCGCTGGGCGTGCCGGGGGTCTACAGCCGCCTCGCGCCGTATAGCGGCATCGTGGCGCCCGGCGCGAACGGGCTGCTGGCCGCCACGCCCGCCGAGTGGGAGGCGGCGCTGGTCGCGCTGATCGAGTCCCCCGCGTTGCGCGACCAATTGGCCCGTGCCGCCCAGGCCACCGTGTCCGCTGGCTGGCGGCTCTCAGCCCGCGCCAAGGAGTGGTATACGCTGTATAGCCGCTTCTTGGAACCCGGCCACCCGCCTGCGCTCATGGCCGCCCACCGCGCCAGCTTCGCCAGCGTGGGCCAGCGCCTGCGCGCCCGGCAGGCCGCCCTGCAGGCGCAGCTGCAAGCCGAGGTGCGCGAACGCGATCAGGCCCTGGCCGAATTGCGCGCCCAGCCTGCTTGGCGGCTGGCCCAAACACTCACTCAGTGGCGTAAACGCCTCGCGCCGGATGGCAGCCGCCGCCAGCGCTGGCTCGACACGCTGGTGCGGCAGTTCACGCCCCGGCCCCCGGCCGCCTGAGCGCCCGCCGCTGACGCATGTTCACCTATCGCGTTCCGCCCGGAGTTGCGCCGCAAGTGGTCGCAGGCCACCCGGCCCTCACCACGCCCGAGGGCGGCCAGGTCGTCCTCGACGAGCGCCTGTTGGCCCTCTGGCGCGCCGCCGACGGGCACAGCCCCGCTGAGGTGCTGGCCGCGCCTGCCGCCGCTAGCCTGCCGCCCGATGCGGTGTTAGTTGCGCTGGCCGCGCTGGCGGAGGGTGGCTTGTTGGCCCGCGCCGGCCTGCCGGAGTTGGCCGCGCCCGCCCCGGCTTCCAGCCTGCCTGTCAGTGGCGGGTTGGTGTCGGCCATCATCGTGGCCTACAACAGCCGCGACTGGCTGGCCGAGTGCCTGCCCTCGCTGGCCGCGCAGACGTACCCTGCGCTGGAAGTCATCGTGATCGACAACGCCTCGACCGATGGCGTCGGCCCCTGGCTGGCCGAGCACTTTCCGGCCGCCAAGTACCTGCGGCTCGACCCGGCGGTGGCGCTGGCGGCGGCAATCAGTCGCGGCGCGGACCTGGCGGCGGGCGCGTACCTGTTGGTGCTCAACCCCGACATTCGCCTAGCCCCCACCGCCGTGGCCGAGTTGGTGGCCGTGGCGCTGGCCCAGCCCACGTGCGGCGCGGTGGCGGCCCTGCTTAAGTTCACCTGGGCGCCGCGCTTCGTCAACGGCCTGGGAAATTTCGTGCGCGATGTGTCGTGGGGCACCGACCTTGGCCTCGGCCAGGTTGACCTGGGTCAGTTCGACCACTATCAGCAGGTGCCCTCGGTCTGCTACGCCGCCACGCTCATCCCGCGCGCGGCCTGGCTGGCAGTTGGCCCGGCCGATCCGGGCTTCCCCATGTACTATGAGGACTCCGAGTGGTCGTACCGCGCCCGGCTGCTGGGCTACGATCTGGCTGCCGCGCCGCGCGCCGTGGTCTACCATGCCTTTGGCAGCCAGGTGCCCTCGGGGTTGGCCGCGCCGCTGGCCCCCAGCAAGCTGCGCCGCGCCGTCTATGGGCGCTGGCGCTTCGCCCTCAAGCTGCTCACCGGCGCGCCGCACCTGCGCTTCACGCGCAACTACTGGGGTGAAGACCGCAACAACTTCTTCGGGGCGCTGCGGCGCGGGCGCTGGGCCGAGGCGCGGGCCTACCTGCTGGCCGGGGCCGATGTGCTGCGCGACCTGCCGGCGCTGGCCCGCCTGCGCGCCGACCTGGCCGCCCGCCGCCGCCGCACCGCCGCTGAAGTCTTTGACCAGCCGGAGCAGTGGCCCGCCCCGCTGGAAGTTAACGGCCTGCCGCGCCTCACCTGGGACGTGGTCGAACAGCAGTATTGGCCGCTCATGCGCACCGGAAGGACCCGCTCGATGCC
>JAYUUW010000106.1:0-5541 GCA_043754665.1 Anaerolineales bacterium
TTGATGACAGTAGCGTCCCGCACACGGACAGTAAACTGCCACAACAAAAATGTGTCAACTTATTGTGACACGATCCCTAAGGCCATGCCAGCAGGGGAAGAAACGCAAGGCAATGGCAGTGTGAGACGCGAAGCGTCACGTCCGCTGTGGCTCACGTGATACCAGCAGACGGCGGGCGTTGCTCAGAAACTTGGCGGCATCGCAACCGGCCGAGATTCCTCACCGGCCCGAGGGGAGCGCAAGGTCCATCGACCTGAGGCCGGGTTCGGAATGACAAATCCGGCGGGCCGGTGATGGCCGGCGGCCGTTTGAGCCAAGGGGGCTGGCTCGCAGCGCCATGCGGTCTTCGAAATGACAATGCAAACCATTGTCATTCCGAACCCGCCTCAGGCTGTCAGTCAAGAGGCTGCTTTGGCGCGGGTGAGGAATCTCACCCTGAAGAAGCCTTGATTGCCTCTTCCTCCAATCACTCTTCGACCGCCGCTTCACCTAATCTCCCAGGGCCCGCTGGATGTACTGCTGAAAAATTTCATACGGCTGCGCGCCGAGGATGGGCTGGCCGTTGAGCACAAAGGTGGGGGTACTGCGCACGCCGAGCTGCTGCGCGGCCTGGGTCTGGCCCGCCACCAGCGCTGTGTGCGTGCCGTTCTCCAGGCAGGCGTTGAAGGCGGCCGTATCCAGCCCCAGGTCGGCAGCAAAGGTCTTCAGGTGGTCCTTGCTGAAAGCCCCCTGGTTCTCACCCGCCTGGCGGTCGAACAGGTAGTCGTGGTACTCCCAAAACGCCTCCTGGTCGGCGGCGCATTCGGAGGCCTCGGCCGCCCAGAACGACTCGTCGCCCAGGAAGGCGAAGTGTTGGTAGCCCAGCCGCACCTGGCCGCCGGCGATGTAGGCCGCGTCGATCTGCGTGTAAGTGTCGTGGACGAAGCGCCCGCAGTACGGGCACTGGAAGTCGGCAAACTCGATAATCGTCACGGGCGCATTGGCGTCGCCCTTGAAGTGGCGCGTCTGCTGGATGAGCGCCGCCATCAGCGCCGCACCGTCGACCGCTTCCTGCGTCTGCTCGGCCGGGCTGGTCGGGCCGCTGCTGGCCGCCGTGGTGGGGGCGGCGCCAGGCAACGGCATCAGCGGGCGCAGCAAGAAGCCCGCCGCCAGCCCAATGACCAGCATGCCCAGGCCGACGAGCAGCGTGGCGCTCGACTGGACGATGATGGGGCCGATGACAAGCCAGGCGCGCGGCGCGGGCGCGGGCGCGGCCGGCGGCAGGAAGGTATTCGCGGCGGCAGGGGTCGATGACGGCACGCTGGGGTCATCGGGCGGCGGGAAAGCAGACATATACAATTCCTTACGGCGCTCAGCGCGCAAACACCAATACGGTGACGATCATTCTACCAGGGCCGCTAGCGGTAGAGCAGGAAGCCCAGCGCCGCCGCGCCAAAGATGATGATGGCCGGGTTGATGGGGGTGAAGGTGAGCAAGCCGAACGTGGCCCCGGCGATTAAGAACTTATCCCACCCACCGACGGCCGCCTGCCCCCAGCCCAGCGACTTGACCTTGAAGACCGTCACCGCCAGGTCGTAGGCTGTCCACAACAAGAAGCCGACCACCACCGGCCGCACCGCCGTGAGCATGGCCTTGAGCGCCGGCGAGTCCTTGATCTGGTAAAAGAAGGCGATGGCCGCCAGCATGAGCAGCGTGGTGGGCACCACCGTGCCGACCGCGCCGGCCACCGCGCCCCAGAAGCCTGCCAGCTTGTAACCCACAAAGGCTGACACCTGCGGCGCAATGGGGCCGGGCAGCGAGTTGCCCACCGCCACGGCGTCGGCGAACTCGTCGGGCGTGATCCAATGGACGGCGACGGTCTTGCGCTGCATAAGCGCCAGCGAGGCCGGCCCACCGCCCCACGAGAGGAACGCCACTTCCGTGAACAGCCAGAAGATTTGCCAGTAAATCATCGAGGGTCTCCTTATTCTAGAGGCCATTCTATACGATGAGAGCGAAAGAGATGCTGCGCCAAGAAAAAGGTGAAGCCGAGGCAGCGCACAAGCCAGTAGGCGGCGAGAACAGAGCGGAGAGGCAGGGCCGCATGGTAGAATGCCGCCCATGCGACGGTCAATGGTGGCACTTGGTTTGGCGATAGCGTTGGTGCTGACGGCCTGCGCGGGGGCCGGCACGCCGACGCCCACGCCGGCGGTCGTCGTGCTCACGTCGGCCCCGCCCACGCTCTCCAACCCCATTCCGACGGCCTACCCCACCAAAGCCGTCACGCCCACGCTGGACCCGTTCTTCGTCACGCCGGAGGGCACGCCCGAGCCGTCGCTGTTCGCGCCGGTGAGCGCCGCCGACTGGCAGGCCGGGCCGGTGACCGCGGCCGTCACCGTCATCGAGTACAGCGACTTCGAGTGTGAGTACTGCGCGGCCGTGGCCGACCTGCTGCGCCAACTGCGCGAGGAGTACCCGGACGATTTGCGGCTGGTGTTCCGGCACTACCCGCTGCCGCAGCACCCCAAGGCGCAGTTGGCCGCCGCCGCCGCCCAGGCCGCCGGGGCGCAGGGCGCGTTCTGGGCCATGCACGACCGGCTCTTTGCCCAGCAGGCCACCTGGATCACTTTGACTGTGGAAGACTTCCGGCCGGTGGTGGTGCGCTACGCCGCCGACCTGGGGCTAGACGCCGCGCAGTTCGCGGCCAACCTGGACGACCCGCTGACGGCGGCCGCGGTGCAGACGGCCTATGAGACCGCCCGCGACATCCCCCTGCCCGGCGCGCCGTTTCTGTTATGGAACGGCGGGCTGTTCCCCGACGAGGGGCTGACCAACCACTACGCGCTGTCCACGCTCATCCGGCTAGAACGGCTGAAGGCCGAGCAGTTCGCCGCGCCGCCGCCGGATGTCATCGACCCGTTTAAGCAGTACACCGCCACGCTGCACACCAGCAAAGGCGACATTGTGATCGCCCTGTACGCCGAGCTGACGCCGCTGACCGTGAACAACTTTGTGTTTCTGGCGCGGGAGGGCTGGTACGACGGCGTGACCTTCCACCGGGTGATTACCGACTTCGCGGCGCAGACCGGCGACCCCAGCGGCACCGGCTACGGCGGGCCGGGCTATTTCATTCCCGACGAATTTGTGCCATCATTAGTTTACAATGCGGCCGGGTGGGTCGGCATGTCGAACGCCGGCCCCGACACCAACGGCAGCCAGTTCTTCATCAGCCTGGGGCCGCTGCCGGAGTTCAACGGCCGCTACCCCCTATTCGGCAAGGTCATCGCCGGGCTGGCGGTGGCGTTTGACCTGACGCCGCGCGACCCGAACGCCGACGCTGAAGCGCCGCCCGGCGACCCCCTGCTCAGCATCACCATCGAGGAAAAATGACCAAACGCGCCACCCGCCGCTCGGCCCGCCCGAGCGCCAACCCGAACTTGCTGGTGTATGGCCTCGCCGCCGTGCTGATCGCGGCCGTGGGGCTGCTGCTGTTCAACATCTTCCGCCCGGCCGGTGGCTCGGGCGCGCTGCAATGGACCGAACCGCCGGCTATGAGCGTTGACGTGAACAAGCAGTACCTGGCCACGCTCAAGCTCGACAAGGGCGACATCGTGATCCAACTGCTGCCGCTGGCCGCGCCAGTCACCGTGAACAATTTTGTCTTTTTGGCGCGGCAGGGCTTCTACGACGGCGTGACCTTCCACCGCGTGCTGTCGGGCTTCATGGCCCAGACCGGCGACCCCACCGGCACTGGCGCAGGCGGGCCGGGCTACAAGTTCCAAGACGAGTTCAGCCCCGACCTGACCTTCGACATCCCCGGCGTGGTGGCCATGGCGAACAGCGGGCCGAACAGCAACGGCAGCCAATTCTTCATCACCTACGCGCCGGCGTCGCACCTGACCGGCGTGCACACCATCTTCGGACTGGTGATCGCCGGGATGGATGTGGCCGAGCGCCTGACCCTGCGCGACCCCAACGCCAACCCGCTGGAACAGGGCGATGTGATCAACTCCGTCGTCATCGACGAGCAGTAGGCGCGGCGGCGCAGACAAAATAAAACCGGGCCAGCCTCGCGCTGGCCCGGTTTTGATTCCGAGAGAAAGTGCCGACGGCGTAAACCGTTTACTTGTCCGAGGTCGGCTTGTCGGTCGGCGCGGGCCGCAGGCCGAGCTTGACCAGGATGGCCGCGCCGTTCTCGCGCCACAGGTGGATGGCGGTGGGCAGCACGGAGATGACAATCACGGCGATGACAATCAGGGTGAAGTAGCGGTCGAGTACTTCCGGCGGAAAGAGGCTGCCGAGCAGGTAGCCGGCCAGCGTCACGCCGATGCCCCAAATAGCGCCGCCGATTAAGTTGTAGAGCATGAAGCTGCGGTAGTTCATGTTCACCGCGCCGGCCACGATGGGGGCAAAGGTGCGGATGAAGGGCATGAAGCGGGCGATGATGATGGTCTTGCCGCCGTGCTGGTCGTAGAAATGCTTGGCCGCCTCGAGGTTCTTGGGGCGGAACAGCAGCGAGCCTTCGCGGGTGAAGAGCGGCGGCCCGGCTTTGCGCCCGAACCAATAGCCTACGTTGTCGCCCAGCACTGCCGCCACAAAGACCAGCGGCAGGATGATCCAGATATTGAGCACGCCCGTGTAAGCAAACAGCCCAGCCGTCAGCAGCAGGCTGTCGCCCGGCAGGAAGAAGCCGAAAAACAGCCCCGATTCGGCAAAGACGATGACGAACAGGCCGACATAGCCAAACGTTTCAATCAAGACGCGCGGGTCCAGAAAACTCATCAGTTGACCTTTCAGAAGCGGAGTATCGGCTGATTATACCAGCCCGGCGACTGGAGGTGACACGTCGGCGGTCGGAGGTCGGAAAGACTGCGCCGGGTGGGGTGGAGGCGGCGGAAGCCGGAATACAAACCGCCGGCCGCGTTTTGCAAGCGACCCACGGAGGATTCAAACCAATCGGGCCGTGCCTTCGCTTGACAGCCCTATAGCGCTGTGCTAAATTTGCCGAGTTCCGCCCCCAAAACGTGTCTCAGCGCACGGCGCGCAGGGAGATCGACTTTGACCAAAACTCGCACCGAATTGATGGTTGACCGCTTGCGCGACATGCAGGTAAGCAGCCCCGACATCGAAGCCTCGGCCATTGTGAGCGTCGACGGCCTGCCCATCGCCACGGCCCTGCCGCGTGAGGTGGAAGAAGACCGCGTGTCGGCCATGTCGGCGGCCATGCTGTCGCTGGGCGAGCGCATCGCCTCGGAGCTGGGGCGCGGCAACCTGAGCGAGGTGCAGATCAAAGGCGAAAAAGGCTTTGTCATCCTGCAAAGCCTGGGCACCGAAGCGGTGCTGACCGTGCTGGCGCGCGAAGGCGCAAAAATGGGCCTGGTGCTGCTCGACATGCGCCGCGCCGTAGACGACCTTTCGAAGCTGGTCTAACCCCCAGCGCGAGACGGGAGCAGCGGCGTGGAAGCGATACCCAAGAGCGGCCTGTACTACCCCAACAACATCGCCCGCATTTACCTGCAAGCGATGGAAGAGGTGATGGGCAAGAACGGCCTCAACGCCATC
>JAYUUW010000107.1:0-4067 GCA_043754665.1 Anaerolineales bacterium
CGGCGTCGCCCTTCACCTGGAACAGCAGCGCCGCCCACTCGTTCCACAGCCCCACGTTGTGCGGGCTAAGCTGCACCGCCTGGGTGTAGTAGCCGTTGGCGTTGTCGGCCCGCTGAGCGCGCAGCCCGGCGTCCTCGGTCAGTTCGGCCCAGCGGCGGTTCAGCCGCGCCAGGTTGGCGGTGTGGTCGGTGTTGAGCGGGTTCAGCCGGCGCGCCTTTAGCAACTGCTGCTCGGCGTCGGCCAAGATGGCGTCGCGCTGCACGGTGTCGGTGATGGCGTTAGTGGCGTTCAGGTAGGCGCGCCCGAGAAACAGGTAGTAATAGTCCTCGCCGGGGGCCAGCGCCAATGCGCGCTGAAACAGCGGGATGGCGGCTTGCGGCTGGCCGCCGTCGTCGAACTGCAAGCCGGTCTTGTAGATGACATCGGCCTGCACCACCTGCATGTTCAAGAAGACCGTGCTGACGAGGGCCATGATCGGCAGCGCGCCGTAGGCCACAATGGCCAGCGGCGAGCGGCTCGCCAGCCCCCGGTTGCGGGTGCCGGCCCGGCCCCCGCCGCTCAGCGGCGTTTCGACCACCAGCGCGGCGGCCATACCCACCACCATCAGCGCGGCCAGCACGTAAAACACCGTCAGCGTGCCGGCGACGGAATTGGCCGAGCCGATGAGCTCCTCCAGGTTGGCGGGCGCAATGCTGGCAATGGTCGCCAGGTGCGAGGTGATGACGATCATGCCGACCAGACCCAGAATCAGCGACAAGAGCAGCCCGGCGGCCAGGGTGCTCCACAGGCTGCGCCCGCGCATGGTCTGCGGCTCTTCGAGCAAGGCCAGCGTGCCGCCCGCCAGCCACGTGATGGCCAGCAAGCCCAAGATGCCATACGAGCGCGTGCCGCCGCTGGCGTTGGGCAACAGCGTCAACGCATCGACCATGATCCGCCCGGCCTGCGTCGAGCGGTTGTTGTTGGTCATGAAGTCGAAGCCCAGCGTCACCAGCACCAGCGTAATCATCATCGCGCCGACCAGCACCGGCCCCCACTGTTCGGCGGCGGGGCGGGCCTCGGGCGCGCTGGCAACGCGGGTGGGGGTGCGGCCGCGCCGCCGCAGCCGGGCCGGCGTCTCTTCCACGCCGGCCGGTTCGGCCGCCGCCACGCGGCTGGGCAGAATGTAGCCCAGCACCAGCATCAGCCCGGCATAGACCCAGAAGTGCGTGCGGGTAGAGACGATAGCAATCCCAAAGTGGATTTCGGTGAAGTGCGCCACGATGGCCGAGAACAAGCCGATCAGCAGAATGGCGCGCCACGGCTCCGCGACGATGGCGGCGGCCACGCCTTCCGCCGCCTGCTCCCGCGGCAGACCGACCAGCGCATACAGCGTCAGGAAGGCGATCAGGCCCAGCAGCATGCCGAACGGCAGGCCGACGCCGATGAACTCCGGCCCCTGCCAGATGGCGAAGGCCACGGTGCTCACCGCGCCGCCGCCCACCACCAGCGCCAAAAAGACGGTGCGGCGCGTGGCGGTGGTGATCAGCCCGAGCCACTTAAGGGCGTAGTAGAACACCGCCACGAACAGCATCAGGTAGACCGCCAGCCCCAGCAGGCCGGTGAAGGCCAGCGCGTCGAAGGTCTCATTGTGCGAGCGGTCGGGCGAGGCGTTGCGGGCCTCGTAGTGCGCCAGGTCGGGCGGGTAGAAGCGGTTGTACGCCACGTAGAGCGCTTCCGGCCCATAGCCGATCAGCGGCCGGATGGCGTTCCACTGGTCGGTGCTGCCGTCAGGGAATTGCAGCGGCGCGTGCGGCTGGACCAGCTCGACCACGCCTTCCCAAATCAGCACACGCACGCGGCCGGTGCCGTCTTCGGTCTCAAAGACTTCGCCCAGGCGGCCGATGCCCGGCATCTCGCGCACGGCTTGCAGCGGGCCGTTGGGGATGTTGAGCACCACCAGGAAGACGGCCAGCAGCGCCGCCACGCCGATGGTGATGAGCGTGAGCGCCCGCGCCCGCCACTGAAGCGAGAGCAGCACCACGAACACAAACAGCCCGGCCAGCAGGCCCAGCCAGGGGCCGCGGCTGGAGGTGAACCAGATGGCGACTAGGTTGACCGCGAAGATGAAGATGTAGATGGCGGCCCGCGCCACGTTGAAAGGCAGGCGGCGCGGGTCCTCATCGGTGAGGATGCCGTGAAAGGACGTGACCACCCGGCCCAGCGCCACGGGCGCGGTCATGATGAGGTAGGCAGCCAGGAAGATGGCATTGCCCATGCTGCCGGTGACGCGCGCGGTGGTGTCGCCGCCCCAGGGCAGCGGGTCGAGCTTGTAGTGCTGGAGGATGCCGTACAGCGCGGCGGGCAGGCTGGTAATGATGACCAGCGTGACGGCTCGCTCGATCTGTGCGCGCCGCCGCAAGTTGCCGGCCAGCACCCCAAACAGCGTAAGGTACGAGAAGGTGGTAAACGTGCCCTGCAAGCGCTGATACGAGCCATATAGGCTGGCGGTGGGCGCGACCGAGAAGACGGTGGCGATGATGTAGACCAGCACCAGGCTGGCCACCGGCAGCACCAGTGGCACGCGCAAGAAGCCCCCCAGCGAGGCGTGCTGACTGCGGGCCGCGTCGAACCGGAAGCCGCCCTCGCTGATGAGCTTGATCAGCCAGGCCGAAAGCGCCACCAGCGCCAGCGACCGCATGAGCGTGATTTTGTCAGGCTCGAAAACGCGCGAAGAAAAAATGTTGAAGAATAGCGGCGTGACCACCAGGCCCAGCAGCCAGGCTCCTTCCATCACGCCTTCACACACACGGCTCAGTCGATTTGGCATAGCGTTAATGTTACCTTGTTATGCGTGGTTTCACAATAAGGCCCTGATAGAGCGCCTCAATCGCGGCCAGCATGCGCGCCTGCGTGAAGTGCGCTTGCACCCGCGCCCGCCCGGCCGCGCCCAGCGCCGCCCGCCGCGCCGGGTCGGCCAGCAGCGTGTTCAACGCGGCGGCCAGCGCTTCCGGCTGGCGCGGCGGCACCACCAGCCCGGTCTGCTCGTGCTGGTTCACCCAGGCCACGCCGGTGCCCACGTCGCATGAGACCACTGGCCGCCCCGCCGCCATGGCCTCCAACTGCACAATGGCGAAGGCCTCGCTGCGCTCAATCGACGGCAGCACAAACACATCGGCGGCATGATACAGCACCGGCAGCTCGGCGTCGCGCTGGCCGAGGAACTGCACCCGGTCGGCCAGCCCCAGCGCCTGCGCCAGCGCCTCGAGCTCGGAGCGCTGGGTGCTGCTCTCGCCGCCCACCAGCAGCGCCGTGGCCGCCGGCACCTGCGCCAGCGCGCGGATGAGGAACTCGACGCCCTTGTAGTAGCGCAACTGCCCGACAAACAGCAGCAGCGGCCCGGGGTAGCGCGAGCGCACCGCCGCCACCGCCGCCGGGTCGGCCGTGGCAAAGCGCGCCGCGTCGATGCCGTAGGGGATGACCGTGACCCTGGCCGCCAGCGGCGCGAGAAACGGCGAGGTCTCCACATAGCGCGGGCTGGTGGCGATGACGGCATCGGCGCGGGCCAGCGTGCCGCGCAGCAGCGGCGCGTAAAATTGCAGCAGCCGCTTTTGGCGGACAATGTCGCTGTGGTAAGTGATGACCGTGCGGCGTGAACGGCCGAAGAAGCGCTGGGCGGCGTCGCCCACGGGATAGGGGAAATGCAGATGGGCGATATCCGGCCGCTCGCGCCACAGCCGCAGCGGCAGCGCCAGGCTGAGCGGCGTGGAGGCCACGGTGGCCAGCCGCGCCGCATAGATGACGCGCACGCCCTGCCGCTGCTCGATATGCGTCTGCCGGTCGGGGCTGGTGACCAGCACGCTGACGGTGTGGCCGGCCGCCGCCTGGGCCTCGGCCAGCAGCCGCACATGGTTCTCAATGCCCCCCAGCACGGGGAAGTAGTCTTTGTAGATATGCAGGATGTTCACGCGACCTCAGTTGGCAGCGGCCAACATCTCGGCATACACGGCGGCGGTCTGGCGGGCGGCGGCGGCCCAACTGAACTGGGCGGCGCGGGCCACACTCTGCCTGCGCCGGGCCGCCAACCGCTC
>JAYUUW010000108.1:0-2940 GCA_043754665.1 Anaerolineales bacterium
GTAGGGGCGCAAGCCTGCCCCCGCGGTTTGTGCGGGGGATTTTGCGCCCAGCGTCCGCTACCAACGGATCGGCGTAAATCAATTCAGCAACCGCTGTAGGAGTCTTTTCTAACCAAATCCATACATGACTGTAGTTACATTGTGGGCGTCAGGCGCGTCTGGTATGGTAGTTGCAGCGATGGTCGCGGTACACCAACCAATTTGAAGCGGCTGGGGGGCGAGTGAGGACGCGATGGTCTACATGGTGTTAGTTGGGCTGGGAGCCTGGGCCACCCTGGCGACGGTGGCCTGTCTATCGGTGTGTATCGCCGCCAGCCACTTTAACCACGACACAGATCTGGACGAAAGCGACCTGCGCCTCGGCCGACTGTCGCGTGGCTAGGGGATCAGCAGCGACCCGCGCTGCGGCAGCACCGGCAGCCAGGGAAGCGAATAGCACCCGCCGCCCGGCCCGCCATAGGGCGGGACCATCGAACTCAGGAAGGGCGAGGCCCAGGTGAGGCCCAACTGCAACTGGGGCTGGGCGCGGTAGACGCCGCAGACCGACATCAGGTAGCCGAAGGGCAGCGGCAAGCGCGCGATAAAGCGCGGGCCGGTGACGCACACCGCGCTGCTCGCCAGGCTCAGCGCCAGCACTACCGCCACCGCCACCACGAGATAGTTACGCTGATGTTGGGTTAGCATGGTCTCTCCCACCGGCCGGAGCCAAACCGCCCAGCCGGTCCACTGCCGAAGCAATCCGCTCAACCACGGCGGGCAGCGCCTGGTTGACCTCCGCCGCCGACACCGCCACGTACTGCCAGCCGCGCTCCTGTTCAGGCGGCGACACAGCCTGTGGTTCCCCAAACGCAATCCCCAACTGGCCCAGCGCGCACAGAAGCGCCAGGTCGATCTCGCCGCCGCCGGCCCGCTGATACTGGCGCTCGGCGGCCAGCCCGCGCTCGCGCAGCGCCTGCCACAAGCGTTCGCGCTCGGGCGACTGCACAATCAGGTCGTTAATTTCGGTGGCTGCCAGCAGCTTTTCGCCGGTGGTGTAGAGGAAAGTCAGCCGCCGCCAAGTGCGGGAGGGCACGGGGTTTTCGAGTGGTTCGAGGGGGCCAAGCTGCACTTTGTAGTACTGCTCGGCGGCGCGGGGGTGGTCGGGCTGGGTGCGCAGCAGCTCGGCGCGGGTGGTCAGCTCGTGGCCGCGCACCGGCGCGACGGAGTGAATGGCCCACTTCTGCGCGCCGAACTTGGCCGTCTGGTAGAAGGCCAGATAGTCCACCGCGACGGTCTTGGGGGCCGTTTTCAGAGGAATCCGGTACCAACCCAGCAGCCGCGCAATTTCCAGGTCGCGCTTATCCTTGAGGATGGCGACCAGCACGAGGTCACTCGCGTTCATGGCGGCGCATTATATGCGAATGGCGTTTAGGCGCGAGAACTGTGCTGGACCTGTGAGTGGCGGCCAGCCCGACCCGCGCTACACTAGCGCCACCGAGCCGGCCGTTGGACGGCGGGCAACCTCAGGAGGTGGCGGCATGACGCGTGAAGATAACCGTTTTGTCGTCGAACAGTTTTGGGCGGCGATGAACAGCAATGACTTTCGGGCCGTGGGCAAGTGGCTGCATGACGACTACGTGCTCGAGTGGCCGCAGTCGGGCGAGCGCATTCGCGGGCGCGACAATTTAGCCGCGATGAACGAGAACTACCCCGCTGCCGGGCGCTGGCAGCTCACCGTGCTGCAACTGATCGCCGATGAGCAGGGGGTGGTCAGCGACGTGGCGGTGACCGATGGGGTGGTGCACGGGCGGGCCATCACGTTCTCAGTCATTCGGGAGGGCCAAATCGTGCGACAGACGGAGTATTGGCCCGACCCGTTCGAGGCGCCGGCCTGGCGCGCGCCGTGGGTGGAGCGCATCCCGTAAGCGCCCGGCTCTAGCGCAGCAGCGGCGCGGCAGGCGTCACCAGCGGCCTCGGGCGCATCCGCAGCAGCGTCAGCGCCGCGAGGCAGGCCACACCGGCCGCCACCGAGAGCGCTGTGAGCACGGGCGGCGCGGCGAGCGCCCCACCGGCCCCCAACATGAGCGGCAGGCCGCCGGCGGCAATGGCCAGACCCAGCCCCAAACCCGCGGCGGTGGCCGGCTGGCGCGGCATGAGCCGCAGCGTGGCCGCCAGTGCCGCGGGCGTGGCCGATTGCAGCAAGCCCACGCCCAGCAGCGTCAGCGGCAGGCTGCCTTGCCCCGCCGTCAGCAGCGCCGCCGCGCCGCCCAACGCCAACAGCGTCCAGCGCTGCCAACCGAAGCGGTCGGCCAGCACCCCGCCCAGCACCTTGCCAAGGGTCGCCGCCAGCGCCAGCATCACCAGCAGGTCGACCCGCGCCGCGAACACATATTGCAGCGTGGTCCACACCAGCGAGCGCAGGGCAATGCCGGCCAGCAGCACCAGCATAATCAAATCATGGCGTTCAAAGGCCGGCTCACTGCTCACCTCGGCATAGGGCAGCGCCGGAGCGCCCAGCGCGGCCACGGCGGCGGCCAACAGCGCCAGCAACACCAAGAACGGCCACAGCGGCGCGGCGGTCGCAATTGCCAGGTAGCCGCCCAGCGCCAGCCCAATGACGCCCGGCGCGGCGAAGAGGCCCGCGCCCGTGGCCCGGCCGCGCGTAGCACACAAGGCCAGCGCGCCGCCCGCCACGTGAAAGCTGGCCGAGCCCAGCCCAATCAGCGCCACCGCCGCCACCGGCCACAGCGGGCTGACCAGCAGCCCCGCCGCCAGCAGCCCCAGCCCGCCCAGCGCCACCAGCCGCGGCCGGCGCAGGTGATCGGTGAGCAGCCCGACGACCGGTTGGCAGCCAAAGGCCAGCACGTTGTAGAGCAGCACCAGCACCGCCACCTCGCCCAGGCTGAACGTGCGCGGCAGCCGGCCGAGCAGCAGGCCCGCCGCGCCATCGGCGACGCCGTG
>JAYUUW010000109.1:0-4634 GCA_043754665.1 Anaerolineales bacterium
GGCGAGGCGGCAGCCGGCTTTTGCCGAGCGCGCTGAATTCAATCATCCCAAGGAGGGCGGCAATGACGACGCATAAGCTTTCGAGGCAGAGTTTTATCCGCTGGGCCGGTCTGGCAGGCGGCGCCGCGCTGCTGAGCGCCTGTGCGCCGCAGGTCGTCACTCAAGTGGTGCGCGAGACGCAGCTTGTTGTTCAGACCCAATTGGTAGAGGTGACGGCGACGCCCACGCCCGAGCCGGCGCGCAACCGGCCAATTGACGTGCTGGTGGCGACCTACCTGGCCGCCTGGAGCGAACCGGATGGCGCCAAGCGTCTGCCGCTGCTGGAAAAGGTTATGGAAGCCGACGGAACCTGCGCCCTCGCCGAAGACACCGAGGTGTTCGATCGGGCCAGCCACAATGAGCAAATCACAGCCGGACACATCGCCAACCCCGGCTCGACCTTCCGGGTGACGGGCCAGACGTATGCCTTCGAGGGGCACCTTAGCTTTGCGTGGATCTTGAGCGTCGGAGGAAATGAACTCCCCGGCACGGCCTACGGCGAACTGACGCCCGACGGCAAGCTGACGAAGATTGTTATTTTTTTCTAGCAGCCCAAACGGGAGGCTCAACCCATGTCACCGGAAGCACACAAAGCCACGATTCAGCGCTTCGCGCAGATCTGGAACAGCGGCGACCTGGCCGCCCTGGACGACCTGGTGGCCGCCGGCTACGTGCGCCACGACCCCGGCCTGCCCATGCCGATCACCGGGCCGGACGGCCTGCGCCAACTTATCCCGCTCTATCGCGCGGCCTTCCCCGACCTGTACTTTACAGCCGAACTGCTGCTGGCCGAAGGCGACCTGGTGGCGGCTCGCTGGCAGGTGCGCGGCACGCAGCTCGGGGAGTTGCTGGGCATACCGGCCACGGGCAAGCTGATTGCCATCGCGGCGACCGATATCTACCGCTTCGCGGACGGGAAGCTCATTGAGCAGTGGGTGGCGGTGGACAACCTGGGGATGCTGCAACAACTGGGGGTGGCGCCCACGCCGGGCCAGGGCTGAGACAGGGCGGGCGGCTTCTGGGTGAAGCCAACTCAAGATGGGGAGATGGCGGCCTGGCGCGACCAATCGCGCGCCAGGCCGTCGTTTGCAGGGGGGGGCAGGCGGCGGCTTACAACCAGCCGCGCAGGTCCATGGCCTTGACCACGCGGTCGATGGCCACCATGTAGGCGGCGTCGCGCATGCCCACATCGCGGCTGGTCGACATATCGAGCACACCGTGGAAGGCGGTGGTCATCTTCTGGTCCAGGCGGCGCAGCACGGCCTCGTGCTCCCAGTAGTAGTTGGCGTCGTTCTGCACGCTCTCGAAGTACGAGACCGTCACGCCGCCGGCGTTGCACAGAAAGTCGGGGATGACGAACAGGTTGCGGTCCTTGAAGACCACATCGGCGGCGGGCGAGGTCGGGCCGTTGGCGCCCTCGGCCACGATCTTGACCTTGCGGCTGATGGTGTTAACGTTGTCGGCCGTGATCTGGCCTTCCAGCGCGGCCGGGATGAGCACGTCCACGTCCTTGCTCAGCCAGGCGTCGCCCGACTCCATGACGTACCCAGCGCCCTGGGCCTTGGCCTGGTCGATGGTGCCGTACTGATCGGTGATCGATTGCAAGAAGCGCGGGTCGATGCCGTCGGGCTTGAAGTAGGTATAGCTGGTCTTGTCGTTGCGGTCGTAGCACGACACGCACAGCACCTTGCCGCCCAACTGCTCAATGAAACCGATGGCGGCGTACTGGGCCACGTTGCCAAAGCCCTGCACCGCCGCCGTGCAGCCGTGCGGGTCGAGCTTGAGGTGCTTCATGGCCTCGCGCACGGTGTAGATGACGCCGTAGCCGGTGGCCTCGGTGCGGCCGAGCGAGCCGCCGCTGCCCACGGGCTTGCCGGTGATGACGCCGGGGGTGTACTGGCCCACCAGCTTGGAGTACTCATCCATCATCCAGCCCATCATCTGGGGCGTGGTGCCCACATCGGGCGCGGGCACGTCGTTGCGCGGGCCAAGGTTCTTGTAAATGCCGTCGACCCAGCCGCGGCACAGGCGTTCCTTCTCGCCCACCGAGAGCGTGCTGGGGTCAACAATCGCGCCGCCCTTGCCGCCGCCGAGCGGAATGTCGGCCACGGCGCACTTCCAGGTCATCCACATGCCCAGGGCGCGCACCGTGTCGATGGTCTCGTTAGGGTGAAAGCGAATGCCGCCCTTGCACGGGCCGCGCGCGTCGTTGTGCTGCACGCGGAAGCCAAAGAACACGCGGTTCGCGCCGTCGTCCATGTGGACGGAGATCTGAAACCGAAACTCGCGCAGCGGCCAGCGCAAGATCTGGCGCACTTCGCTGGCGAGCTGCAACTGCCCCGCCACTCGGTCAAACTGCGATTGCGCGACTTCAAAGGGATTAAAATCTGCGGTCATACGGAGCCTCCAGACAATAGCCAGTGAGACCTGTCCAAAACCTTAGGCCCCGGTCTGGCGTCGTGCCAGAGCGGCTGCGAGCGCCGCCCGGATCACTTGCGGATTACCCTGCCCGCGCAGCCGGCGCATCACCTGCCCAAAAAACCACTGCTCCACCGAGGCCTTGCCGGCCAGGTAGGTCGCCAACTCGCCGGGGTTGGCGCTGATCACTTCGTCCACCAGCGTCTCAATGGCGCTGCTGTCGTTCACCTGCGCCAGGCCCCGCTCGGCCACAATCTCACCGGGCGCGCGGCCGGTGCCGAACATGGCCTCCAGCACCACCCGGCCAGTGTTGGCCGTGATCACGCCGCCGGCCACCAACGCCGTGAGCGCCGTCAGGTGGGCGGGTGGCACTTGCGCGTCGGCCAATGCCCGGCCACTCTCGTTCAGCAGCCGGAACAGATCGCCCATCAGCCAGTTCACAATCACCTTGGGCTGGCGGGCCTCGGCCGGCTGGGCGGCGACGGCCTGCTCAAAATACTCGGCCAAGAAGGGGTCTTCGACCAACAACTCGGCGTCGTAGCGGCTCAGGCCAAAGTCGCGCTCGATGCGGGCGCGGCGGACAGCCGGCAGTTCGGGCAGCGTGGCCCGCACCGCCTCGACCAGCGCCGGGGCCATCGCCAGCGGCGGCAGGTCGGGCTCGGGGAAGTAGCGATAGTCGTGGGCGTGCTCTTTGCCGCGCTGGGGCAGGGTGCGGCCCTCGGCCTCGCTCCAGCCGCGCGTCTCTTGGATCACATGCCCGCCGCTGTTCCAAATGGCGATCTGGCGCGTGATCTCGTACTGCGTGCCGCGCTCCAGGGCGCGGAAGGAGTTGAGGTTCTTAAGCTCAGTGCGCGTGCGCAGCTCGCTGCTGCCGGCCGGGCGCACCGAGATGTTAGGCTCGAAGCGGATGACGCCCTTTTCCATGTCGCCGGCGTTCACGCCCAGGTAGCGCAGCACGGCCCGCAACTGCACGCCGTAGGCCTTCACGTCCTCGGGCGAGTGCAAATCGGGCTCGGTGACGATTTCGAGCAGCGGCACGCCGGCCCGGTTGAGGTCCACCAGGGAGTAGTCGCCGCCGTTGCGCGCGCCGCCCTCACCGGGGGCGTGGGTGAGCTTGCCGGTGTCTTCTTCTAAATGGACGCGGCGAATGCGCACCCGGCGCGGGCCGGTGGCGGTGTCGATCTCAATCCAGCCGTTGACGCCCAATGGCAGCTCGTACTGCGAAATTTGATAGCCCTTGGGCAGGTCGGGGTAAAAGTAGTTCTTGCGGGCGAAGACGTTGAGCGGCGGGATGCTGCAATTGAGAGCCAGCGCCACGCGCAGCGCGAAGGCGACGGCCTGGGCGTTGATGACCGGCAGCGTGCCGGGCAGCCCGGCGCAGATGGGGCAGGTGTAAGTGTTGGGCGGCGCCTGGGTGGAATCGACCACCGCGCAGCCGCAGAACATCTTGCTGGCGGTGAGGAGTTCGGCGTGTACTTCTAACCCAATAACGGCTTCGTAATTCATTTCCACAAGATTATGTTTCTGTCGGATGAGATCATGAATACGCTAATGCCGAGGACGGTTAATGCCCAGCGCGTATCTTCCAGAATGACACGGTAGGTAGGGTAGTCGGGCAAGGCAATGGCCAACTGCCACTGAGGATGCGCCTCCCGCCGCCGAATGATAGTAAGCAGTGCTTCCCCGAACCAGTGCTTGGCTTGCGTTGACGGGTTGGTGCGCTTCTTTTGACCGGCTCGGTCTCCATCGACATACTTATCCGACGGCCAGCCTTTTGCCTCAATCAGTAGACGCTCAGTCCCCCGTTGCGCTTGTATATCTGGGCCTGAAGCTTTGGAGCCGGTATCAACTTCAATCACCTGGTAGCCGAGGCCACGCAAATGTTCAGCCAATACAGCTTGAACATTTCCCTCCCAGAACCAATCATCGCGCTTTTGCCACATCATGGCCCCCAACCCGGTCCACCCGGCGGATGACAAACCGCATCCCGCTTTCCTGCTCGTTGACCGAGCAAGTTTTGTTATCGACCAGACCCGCCGCGAGGCCGAGGGGGATCAGGTCGCTCTGGTTCAAGTAGCCCATGCCGCTGCGGCTGCGCTGCTCGCGCTTGGCGGTGATGACCCAAATGCCGCCGGCCGGCACGATCTGGCCGCGCAGTTCGGCCAGCGTGGGCGTGA
>JAYUUW010000110.1:0-2203 GCA_043754665.1 Anaerolineales bacterium
GCGGCCACACCTATCCGCTCTCCAGCAACGAGTATGCCGGCGGCGCGGTCCACCCCGACGGCTACCGCCACATCGAGTCGTTCCACCTCGACGCGGGCCTGCCGGTCTGGCGCTACGCCTTGGCCGAAGCCCTGCTCGACAAGCGCGTGTGGATGGTCCACGGCCGCAACACGGTCTACATCACTTACACCCACGCGCGCGGCAGCCGCCCGCTCGACCTGGACGTGCTGGTGATGACGACCTACCGCGACGCCCACACCGAAACGCACGGCGATTGGGAACCGATTGTGGTGCCGACCGAGTCGGGCGCTGTCGTGCATGCCCACGCCACCGGCACGCGCCTGCTCGCCAGCAGCGGGACGTTCACTGCCGTCCGCCAGTGGCATTGGAACATCCACCACCGCGTCGAAACCGGGCGCGGCTTGCCGGATCGGGAGGACCAGTATGCCGCCGGTCGCTTCACGGTCACGCTGGCCCCCGGCGAAACCTGGGCGCTGGCGATAACGTTGGAGCCGGACGGTGACCTCGATTGGCGCGCCGCGCTGGACTCTGCCCGCGCCCGCGCGGCCGGACTGATCGCTTTGGCGGGCGTGGCCTCCGAGCCGGCCTGGGTGCAGCAACTCGCCCTCGCCGCCGATCAGTTCATAGTCCGGCGCGGCGAAGACTACACCGTCCTCGCCGGCTACCCGTGGTTTGGCGATTGGGGCCGCGACACCATGATCGCCCTGCCGGGGCTGGCCCTGAGCACCCGCCGCTACGATGTGGCCGCCGGGGTGCTGCGCACCTTCGCCCAGTTCGTCAGCGACGGCATGCTGCCCAACCGCTTCCCCGACGCCGGCGAGCAGCCCGAATACAACACCGTCGACGCCACGCTCTGGTATTTCCACGCCATTGACCGCTACAGCGCGGCCAGCGGCGACCTGGCGCTGGCCCGTGAGTTGTGGCCCGTGTTGGAAGGCATTGTGGACTGGCACCGCCGGGGCACGCGCTACAACATCCACGTGGACCCGGCCGACGGCTTGCTCTACGCTGGCGAGGCGGGCGTGCAGCTTACATGGATGGATGCCAAAGTGGACGGCCGCGTCATCACGCCCCGCATCGGCAAGCCGGTTGAGATCAATGCGTTGTGGATTAACGCCCTGCGGGTCATGGCGCGGCTGGCCAAGGCGCTCAAGGTCGCGCCGCGCTTCCCGTATGCCGACCTGGCCGCGCAGGCCACTGCCGGCTTTGAGCAGTTTTGGTATGCCGAGGGCGGCTATCTGTACGATGTGATCGGCGGCCCGGACGGACCGGACGCCTCGCTCCGGCCGAACCAACTCATCGCCATCTCGCTGCCCGACGGGCCGCTGGCGGGGGACGCTCAACGTGTCCGCGCCCGGCAGGTGGTCGAGGCCTGCGCCCGCGCCCTGGTAACCAGCCACGGCCTGCGCTCGCTCGCGCCGGACCATCCCGACTACGTGGCCACCTTCAACGGCCCGGCCGTCACGCGCGACGCCGCCTATCACCAGGGCACTGTCTGGGGTTGGCTCATCGGCCCGTTCGTCGATGCCTACCGCCTGGTCACTGGCGACACCGCCGCCGCCCGCAGTTTCCTCGCGCCTTTCGCCCAGCACCTGGGCGACGACGGCTTGGGCAGCATCGCCGAAGTGTTTGAGCCGGAGCCGTCCTTTGCCCCCGGCGGCTGCCCGGCCCAGGCCTGGAGCGTGGGCGAAGTGTTGCGCGCCTGGCTCGATGCCGGCCCGCCGCGCCCCCGTCGCCCGCGCAAACCGGCCAAGGCCGCGCCGCAAGGGTAGGGCGCAGGGCCGCGCCGCTTACCCCGCCAGCGCGCCCGTAAACGGCAGCGTCGCGCCGCCGTCCTGCATAATCGTCTGGCCCACGATCATCCGTGCGGCCGGCGTGCACAGAAACGCCACCAGCTCGGCCACGTCTTCCGGCGTCACCAACCGCCCAGCGGGGGTCATGGCCGCTGCCCGCGCCAGCACTTCCGTCTGCCGGATGATGGCAAAGTGCTTCAAGGCCTCGGTCTCCACGACGCCCGGCGACACGGCATTGACTGTTATGTTGAGCGGCGCGAGTTCGACCCCCAGGTAGCGCGTCACCGCCTCCAGCGCCGCCTTGCTGGCCCCCACCACTACGTACTCGGGCATCACCCGCCCCGCGCCGGGGCTGGACAGGTTGACAATGTAACCGCCGCCGCGCGCCA
>JAYUUW010000111.1:0-1713 GCA_043754665.1 Anaerolineales bacterium
CCCGCGACAACACCGGCACCGAGCCGCTCCTGACCATCACCGCCGAAGACATCGCCGCGCTGGGCGTGACGGGCGAGCCGCAAATCGGCCGCGTCCACCTGGCCGACTTCATGAACACCGGCATCTACCAGGTGCCCCGCGCGCCCGATGACGTCTACACCTACATCGCGGCCAAGGCCTTCCGGGCCGACCCCGTCGGGCATCCGCTCAAGACCGTCACTGGCAAGTACGAGATTTACAGCGAGAAGCTCGAGCACCACATCCGCGACTATGGTTTCACCACCATCGCGCCGATCGCCCAGTACCAGGTCCCGCCGGAAGGCTACGAAGCCACCTTCAGTGACCTGGCCACTCGCACCAAGGGCCAATATCCGCTGCAAATCTGCAACCCGCATAACCTGCGCCGCAGCCACTCCGTGTTCGATAACATCACGCAGTTGCGCAAGGCCTTCCCCCAGGAAGTTTGGATCAACCCGCTCGACGCCGAGCCGCGCGGTCTGCAGACAGGCGACACCATCCTGGTGTCGAGCCAATACGGCAAGGTCATTCGGCACGCGCTCATCACCCCGCGCGTGATGCCGGGCGTCATTACCCTCAGCGAAGGTGCCTGGGTGCAAATGGACGAAGCCTTAGGGATCGACCGGGCCGGCTGCACCAACGTTTTGTGCGGAGCACACTTAGTCGGCCAAGGCCATGAGCCGTGGAACACATGCGTCGCCCAGGTAGAGAAATACACCGGGCCGGCGCTTGAAGCTGACTACACGTGGCCCCAGCGTATTCCGATCACGGAGGCATAGGCCATGGCACAACTAGGCTTTTACTTCAACTCGAGCGCCTGCACGGCCTGCAAGGCCTGCCAGGTCGCTTGTCAAGACAAGAACGACCTGCCGGGCGATATCCTCTGGCGCCGGGTGTTTCAATACGGCGGCGGCACCTGGGTGCCGGAGGCCGACGGCGTGATGGCCCCCCATGGCATCTACGCCTACGGGATGTCGATCGCCTGCATGCACTGCCAGGATGCGCAGTGCACCCAGGTCTGCCCGGCCGGCGCTATGGTCAAGGGCGAGAACGGCTTGGTCACGATCAACCAAGACCTGTGCATTGGCTGCCGCTACTGCGAGTGGGCCTGCCCCTACGGCGCGCCTCACTTCCGCGCCGACCTGGGCGTGATGAGCAAGTGCACCGGCTGCGCCGACTTGGTCGCCCAGGGCCAGAAGCCCGTCTGTGTCGATGCCTGCGTGATGCGCGCGCTCGACTTCGGCGACTTGGACGAACTCAAAGCCAAGTACGGCGCGATCAACGCCGTGGAACCGCTGCCTGATGGCAGCTACACGCAGCCCTCGTTCGTGATGACCCCGCACCCCTCGGCGCAGTTCGCCGGCGCGGGCACGGGCACGATCCTGATGCTGGAAGAGGAGCTGTAACATGGACCTTCGTGAATGGGCGCTTATCGCCTTTACGATCTTGATGCAGTTGTCCGTCGGCGCGTTTGTCATCCTCGGCGCGGTGCACTTCTTCGCCGTGCGCGCTCAGGGCGAGCTCGAAGCTGACCGCCTCAGCGACCGCGCGCTGATCGCCATCGGGCCGGTGCTGGTGCTCGGCCTGCTGGCCTCTCTGTTCCACCTCGGCAACCCGCTCAACTCCTACCGGGCCGTCAGCAACCTGGGCAGCTCGTGGCTCAGCCGCGAAATCTTGCTCAGTGTGCTGTTTGCG
>JAYUUW010000112.1:0-2505 GCA_043754665.1 Anaerolineales bacterium
CTCGACAAATATGTGGCCATCTACACCTCGCGCGACGTGCCGGCGGCCGCGGTGGTGGCGCACGCGCTGGCGGCCGTGAACGCCGTGCCGGGCTGGGCCGCTGCCGCAGCCGCCAACCAGGCCGCCTGGGACGCCGAGTGGGCGCGCACTGACGTCGAAATCGAGGGGGACGCCGAAGCCCAGATCGCGCTGCGCTTCAACTTGTTCCAGATGCTCATCGCCGCGCCCCGCCACGACGACCGGGTGAATATCGGCGCCAAGACGCTCTCCGGCTTTGGCTATCGCGGCCACGCCTTCTGGGATACCGAGATCTTCATGCTGCCGCTGTTTACCTACACCGCGCCGCACATCGCCCGCAACCTGCTCAACTACCGCTACCGCCACCTGCCGGCCGCCCGCGCCAAAGCCGCCGCCAACGGCTTTGAGGGCGCGCAGTTCCCATGGGAAAGCGCCGACACCGGCGAAGAGGTCACGCCCACCTGGGTGCCGCGCGCCGATGACCGGACGCAGTTGGTGCGCATTTGGACCGGCGACATCGAGATCCATATCTCGGCCGACATTGCCTACGCCGCCCACCAGTTCTGGCGCGCCACCGGCGACGACGCCTGGTTCGCCGCCCAGGGCGCCGAGTTGATCCTAGACACCGCCCGCTTCTGGGGCTCGCGGGCTGAGTGGCAGGCCGAGGCCGGGCGCTACGAATATAACGATGTGATTGGGCCGGATGAATACCATGACCACGTCGACAACAACGCCTACACCAATCGGATGGCGCAGTGGAATCTGCAAACGGCGCTAGTCGTGCTGCCCTGGCTGACCGCCCACGCGCCCGAGCGGGCGGCCGAATTGACCCGCCACTTGGACCTCACCGCGACGCGGCTGGCGCACTGGCAAGACGTGATCGACAAGCTGTACCTGCCCACCACGCCGGCGGGCGTCATGGAGCAGTTCGAGGGCTACTTCCAGCGCCAGGAGGTCGATCTGGCGGCATTGGAGCCGCGCACGAAATCGGTGCAGGAGCTGTTGGGCATCGAGGGCGCGAACGCTACCCAGGTGCTCAAGCAGCCCGATGTGCTCATGCTGCAATATCTGCTGCGCGAGCACTACAGCGACGAGGTTGTCCGCCGCAACTACGCCTATTACACTCCGCGCACCGACCACACCTATGGCTCGTCGCTCGGCCCAGCCATCCAGGCCATCATGGCCTGCGAAGTGGGCGACCCCGACGAAGCCTACGTGCACTTCATCCGCGCTGCGCGGGCTGATCTGCGCGATGTGCGTGGCAACGCCGGCGACGGCATCCACGGCGCGTCGGCCGCCGGCACCTGGCAGACGGTGGTGTTCGGCTTCGGCGGGTTGCAGCTCGACGCTGAGGGCTGGCACACGACCCCGCGCCTGCCGCGCCACTGGCAAAAACTGACCTTCCGCTTCAGCTATCACGGCCGGCCGGTCACGGTGGAGCTAAAGCATGAGCCGGCCCCCGCTGCCTGAGCCGCCGTCCGCCGTCCGAGGCTTCATCTTCGACCTCGACGGCGTGCTGACCGATACGGCCGAGTTTCACTACCGGGCCTGGCAGCGGCTGGCGGATGAGGCCGGACTGCCCTTCAGCCGCGCCGCCAACGAGCACCTGCGCGGCGTCTCCCGGCGCGAGTCGCTGCAACTGATCGTTCAAGACCGGGTCTATTCTGAAGACCAGCTCCAGGCCATGATGGCGCGCAAGAATCAGTATTACCTCGACGCCATCCAGGCCATCGTCCCGGCTGATCTGCTGCCCGGCGCGCGCCCCCTGCTAGAAGAAATCAAGGCCGCCGGGCTCAAGACCGCACTCGGCTCGGCCAGCAAGAACGCCGCCGAGGTAGTCGACCGGCTCGGTCTGCGCCCGCTGCTCGACGTCATTGCTGACGGGCACAGCGTAGCGCAGCCCAAGCCCGCGCCGGACTTGTTTGTCTTCGCCGCCGAACAATTGGGTCTGCCACCGGCGGTGTGCGTGGTCGTTGAAGATGCCGCCGCCGGGGTGACGGCTGCGCTGGCCGGCGGTTTTCGCACGGTGGGCCTTGGCCCGCCCGAGCGCGTGGGCGCGGCTGAAGTCGTGTTTCCCAGCCTCGCTGGCCTACCGCTGGCCCGGTTATTAGCCGCCCTGCGCCCTCGTTAGCCGCTGGTCCGGTTAAAAGCCCAAGGCACAATTTAGTGGCTGGCGCTGAGGCGAGGTACCGGGGAGCGCCCGGTTGGCGCCGCTGCGCTCCAGTTACTGGTCGCACCAGGCCAGTAGCTGTGGCAGACGTTAACCGCTAGCGGCTTGGAGCCCAAATTCGGCAATGAATGGCTTGTCGAGCGGAAGCGGCTATGGTAGCGTTGGCAACACCTGCACTTGCCGCAGGTGCAAGTGTCACCGAACTGCGGGAGATCAGCCACGCGCGGTCGCAAGCCGGATCCGTTCGAATTGAAGGGAAGGACAAAGTCGCCTGGCAACAATTGCTGCGGGATGGGCACACCCCTTTGCGGGTTGCC
>JAYUUW010000113.1:0-7803 GCA_043754665.1 Anaerolineales bacterium
GGCGGGGACTCGTTGAGCATGAGCCAATACAGGCCTAGCTGGCGGGTGGCCTCCAGGAACTCGGCAAAATCTACCGGTTTGCGCACGTAGGAGTTCGCGCCGACGCGGTAGCCCTCGACCAGGTCTTGCTCCTCTTTGGAAGAGGTCAAGATCACCACCGGCAGCAGGCGGGTGCGCTCGTCGGCGCGCAGGCGGCGCAGCACCTCCAGCCCACTCAGCAGCGGCAGGTTGAGATCGAGCAAAATGACGGCCGGCCGCACGGGGTGTTCCTGACCGGCATGCGGGCCGGTGCCGAACAACAGGTCCAGCGCCTCCACGCCGTTGTGGCAGACGTAGACCTCGTTGAGGAAGTTGTTCTTCAGAAAGGCCCGCTTGGTGAGGGCCTCGTCGTCGGGGTTGTCTTCCACCAGCAGAATAATCTTCTCGCTCATGCTTAGGTCCTCCGGGTGCAGGCGCCGGCGGGGCGCGCCAGAATTATCCGGCCGGCGGGATGTCGGTCGGCAGGGTGAAGTAAAAGGTCGCGCCCGCGCCCACCTGACCCACGGCCCAGGCGCGCCCGCCGTGGCGGTTGAGAATGCGCTGCACAGTGGCCAGGCCGATGCCGGTGCCGGCGTATTCCTGCTGATCGTGCAGGCGCTGAAAGGCCCCGAACAGCCGCTGGGCATAGGCCATGTCGAACCCGGCGCCGTTGTCGCGCACAAAGAAGGCCGGGAGGCCGGCCACCTCGGCGGCGCCCACTTCAATGACCGGGTCCGGCTGCTTGCTCGTGAACTTCCAGGCGTTGTTCAATAAGTTTTCCAGGGCCACCCGCAGCAAGCGGCTGTCGCCGGTGCCCGCCAGGTCGGGCGCAATCCGCACCGTCACGGCGCGCTCTGGCTGCGCGTGCTGCAAGTCCTCCACCACGCCCGCCGCCAGCGCGCTCAGGTCGACCAGTTCCCAGCGCATATCGGAGCGCGAGACGCGCGACAGGTTGAGCAGGTCGTCAATCAGGGCGGCCATGCGCTGGGCCGCGCCGCGCACGCGGCTCAGGTAGTCGTGGGCCACGGGGTCGAGCTGCGGGCCATAGTCTTCGAGCATCGCCAGGCTGAAGCCGTCGATGCTGCGCAGCGGGGCGCGCAGGTCGTGTGACACCGAGTAGCTGAAGGCTTCCAGTTCGCGGTTGGCGGCCTCCAGCGCTGCGGCCCGCTGACGCAGCGTGGCATTCAGCTGTTGGATCTGCTCCTCGGCCGCTTTGCGGTCGGTGATGTCGAGCATCGTTGCGCGGGACATGAGATACCGGCCGTCGGCGTCGCGCACGGCCGTGGCGCTCAGCAGCACCGTGATCGCGCGGCCGGCCCGGTTCACCAACTCGTACTCCACGTTGTTGACCCACCCCCGCTCCATAAACGCCGGATAGGACTGGTGGAACTGCTCCCGGCTGGCCGGCGTCAGCAAATCGCCGAAATTTAGTTGGCCGATGACCTCGGCCCGCGCATACCCGATCAGGTCCAACTCATACGTATTGATGCGGACAAATACGCCCGCTGGGTTGAGCGAGTGGTAGCCGCAGGGCGCGTGTTCGTACAGGTCTTGAATCTCGGCGGCGGTCTGCTGCACCTCGGCCTCGACCCGGCGGCGCTCGGCGTTCTCGGCGGCCAGGGCGGCGTTGCTGGCGGCCAGGGCGCTGGTGCGTTCGGCCACCCGCAGTTCCAGGGCGGCGTTTTGATCGTGCACGGCGGCGTACAGCCGGGCATTGGCCACCGCCAGCGCAGCGCGGTCGGCCAGATCAAGCACGAATTCTTGGTCGTTAGGCATAAACGCCGTGCGGGTGAGGTCGCGCCAGAGGGCGATGGTGCCAAAGATGCGGCCCTGGGCGCGCAGAGGCACTACCAGGATGGTGTGCAGCGGATACTGGTCGATATAAGGCCAGAACTCGGCGGCAATGGCCGCCTTCATGTGCTCGGGCGACGGCGCGGCGACGACAACCGGCTCGCCGGTGCGGAGTACACGGGCCGACACATCGGCGTCGGCGCGGATCGGCCCGGCCCCTAGCAGTTGGCGCGCCAGTTGGTGGTGGGCATCCACAGCGTGATACGAAGCCACCGGGTGCAGCCATTGGGCGCTGTCGTCGAGGATGGTGACCAGCGCGCCGTCGCCCACCAGTTCGGCCAGGCGGCGCACCAGCGTGTCCATGCAGGCCTGGTAATCGGTGGTGACGGCGGCCAGGTCGCGGCCGATGTTGGCGATAGCCAGGGTGCGCTCGGCGCCGGCGCGCACCTGGGCTTCGGCCACCTCGCGGGCCGTGTGGCCGCGCAGGGCCATCAGGCCAAAGGCCAGATCATCGGCCAATTCTTCCAGCAGTTGGGTTTCATCCAGGCTGAACCCCGCCGGCTGGGTGGTGGCCAGGTAGAGCCGCCCGAGGTGCTCCCCGCGCAGCACCAGCCGGAAGGCGGCCAGGGTCACCGGTTGGCCTACACTCGCGGGCCCCGGCAGTTCCGACCACAACATGACGGCGGCGGTGGGCGCCGGCCCCTGCGCGGCGGCGGCGGCCTCCAGCGCGGCGATCGCGGCGGGTTGGTCGCCGGAGAAGGCGGCCGGGTCGGTGGGCGTGGCGGGGGCCGGCAGTTGGTCGGCGGGCGCCAGGCGCACCCAGGCCAGCGCGTACTCGCCATAGCCCACGATGCTGTCACAGACATCGCCCAGCAGTTGCGGCTCGGTGGTGGCGCGCACCAGGGCCTGGTTGCACTCGCTGAGCATTTTGAGCATGCGGTTGACGCGGGTGAGCTGCGCGCTGCGCAGGTGCAGGCCCTCGGCCATGCCGTCGAAGGCCTCGGCCAGGCGGCCGACCTCGCCCGCGCCATAGGGGCCGCCAATGCGGGCCGCCAAATTGCCGCCCGCCAGCGCGCGCGTGGCGTTGACTAGCGTGGCAATGGGGCGCAGCACAAAGGCGCTGCTGCCCAGCCAGGCCGCGCTGAAGGCCACCAGGGTGACGACGCCCAGCGTGACCAGGTTGCGCCACAGCGCGCTGATGACGCCGGCGAAGGCCACCGCGGTGGGCAGGCCGACGGCCACGCGCAGACCGGCTTCATGGGTGCCGGGGACATCGCTGAAGGCGTAGAGCCGAGTAACGCCGTCCACGCCGGTCAGCAAACTGGCGGCGTCTTCCCCGGCCACGGCCGCCTGATTGACAAAGGCTTCGGACAGCACCTGGCCGACATACCGGTCGGGATCGGGGTTGCGGGCCAGGATGGTGCCGTTGTGGTCCACGACGGTGAGCGCCGCGCCGGGGGGCAGTTCGACCGAAGCGATGATGCGGTCGAGCTCCGACAGGGCCAGCGAGGCAAACACCACGGCCTGGAGTTGGCCGGCCTGGTAGACCGGGTAGGCGGCCACCACCACCGCGATGCCGGAGATGCGGCCGATTTGGTAATCGCCCATGGCAAAGTCTTCTGCGGCCAGGGCGCGCAGATAGTAGGTGCGGTCGGCCACGCTGGTGCCCAGAGATTGGGGAATGGCGGTGCAAAAGATGACACCGTCGGGCGTGAGGGCGCCGAGGTTGGAGTACTGCTCGTACTGCCCCAGCAGGTCGACCATCACGGCGTTGCAGGCGTTGACATCAGAACCGACGACGGCCGGCAGGCGCGACATGGCCACGAGCAATTGCCGCTCACCCTCGACGACCTGGGCGACGCTGGACGAGGCGAGTTGGGCCAGTTGGCTGACCTGCTGGCTGATAGACTCGGCTTCGGTGCGGCGGGCTTCGACAGCGTCATAGAGCACCAGGCCGACGATGGGCAGGACGGCTAGCAGCACGAGCAGACTGAGGCGGACGCGCAAGCCCGAGAGGGCGCGACGAACCATACGATCTTCCCCCGCAAGCAGGCCAATGGGGCGGCAATGGCCGGGAGTCCCGCGCTGCCGGCCCGGAGTTTGGGAGCGCTTACCCCATGGTTGACAGCAGTTTAGTCACGTTTAGGTTTAATGACAACCAGACACGGCGGCCAAGCGCCGGTCGCCAGGTCACGGCCCGAGGCGGAGTCAGAGCACGCCGACGGCCAGCGTATGCCGGGTGAGCGCGCTGCGGGCGAGGACCAGCGCACCGATCACTCCGAGTGTTCGACGATGTACTGTTCGCGCTGGGCGTTGAGGGCGTCCCAGGTGGCGCTGGGGATGAGGGCGTTCACGGTGGCGGCCAGCGCGTCGGCGGCGGCCGACTGGTCGGCCACCACGTAAGACGGCACGGTGACCGTTACGCCGTTGGCCGTGGCGATCAGCGTATAGCTGCTCCCGCCCACCGGCGGGCCATCGTCGGCCTGCCAGTTGGTACTGAACAGACCGTCGCTCAGCAGCGCGGCGTAAAGTGTGTCCATCTGGGCCGCGTCCAAGTTGACCGTCTCGGTCCACACTGGCACATCTGGCCCGGCGTAGTCAGGCATGTAGGTGAGCGTCACGGTGCCGTCGGCGGCCACCGCAATCGTGTAGGCGTAATGATAGGGCGGGGGCAGGCTGCCCTCCATCCAGTCGTAAGTGACAGTGAAGTCGGCGGGGCGGGTGGTTGAGATCACAGGCGTGGCGGTAGCCGGGATGACCGGGGTGGCAGCCTGCCCTAACTGTGTTGGGGTGGCCGGCTGCACCGGCAGCTCAGAGCGAAACAGCGAACAGGCCAGGCCGGAGAGCAGCGCGGCCAACAGACACAACACGCGGAGGGGCGATTTGGAAGTAGGCATTGGGTTGGCACTCGTATCAAGGCCCAGCCGCCAGCGCTTCCGCCAGCGCCGCCAGGCGGGCCGCGTCGTCGGGCGGCAGGCCGGCGGCGGTCAGACGCTCAGCGGCGGCGGTGACGATAGGCGCCGCCGGTTCGAGGCCCAGGCTGGCCAGCCCGGCGCGGGCCGCTTCCAGATCACCGTCCCCCGCGTAGGCGGTGGCGAGCATCAGCACATAGTCGTCTTTGAAAGCCTCGTGCAGCGAGGCGGGGTCGGCGTCTACATACTGCACCGGCGCGATGACCCAGCCGTAGTACAGCCCGCCGCCGAGGCCGAGCAGCAGCGCCAGCCCAATGAGGACTAGCGCCCGCGTGGTCGCGGCGCGGCGCGCTTGAGCGCGGACCCGTATGGCGGTCATCGTGGGTTCACCGGTACAGCCAACATGGGGAGATTATAACGCCCGGAAGGCGCGGCGCAAGGACCATCGCGGCTATTGAGTTTGTGATTTGACAGTCAGGGGTGACAGACTTAGGTGGTTAGTCGCAGCCGTTGTTATGGAGCCGACCCCCAAAGGAAGGGAAAAGCGGCACGCGGGCCGGCCTCGCCGGCCCGAAGTGCCGCTTTTTTCGCACAGGGTCAGATACTTTGTCTCAAGGTTTCACTGTGCGATGAGCCGGCCCCCAGACGTTGAGCTTCCCGCCCGTGCTATCCGAGCGTTGTGTCAAGTTAACCCCTGAAAGCTCAATAATTTGCGCGACGCCAGGCCGCGCCAAGCCGCCCCATTCTCTTGGTATAATGCCAGGAGGCAGCGCCCCCCGCCAAACAAAAACGCGACGGAGTAACCGTCGCGTTCGTGTGCAGAGTGCCGAGGGCGGGAGTTGAACCCGCACGCCCTTGCGGGCAACACATTTTGAGTGTGTCGTGTATGCCAGTTTCACCACCCCGGCGCACGTTCAAAATTATACCTGAAAATCGCGCCCGTGTTTAGGGCCTACTAGCACCCAGATCGGTTCCATACACTCCCATGAAACTCGGCATTATCGGCCTTCCCCAATCCGGCAAGACAACCATCTTTAACGCCCTCACCCACGGCGACCGCCCGGTCGGCCAAATGTCCGGCGGCGGGCGCTTTGAAGTCCAAACCGGCGTGGTCTCCGTGCCCGACCCGCGCGTCGACACGCTCTCGGCCCTGTTCAAGCCGCGCAAGACCATCTACACCCAGGTCACCTACGCCGACATCGCCGGCGTCGAAGGCTCGGGCGAGAAGGGCGGCTTCTCCGGCCCGCTGCTCAACCAACTGGCCGTCATGGACGGCCTGCTGCACGTGGTGCGCGCCTTTGACAACCCCATGGTGCCGCACCCGCGCGGCTCGGTCGACGCCCAGCGTGACCTGACGGCGGTGGATAGCGAGTTGCTGCTGAACGACATGCTGGCGGTCGAGCGCAAGCTGGACCGCATGGCGGACGATATGAAGAAGGGCATTGTCAAAGACAAGACCCTGCACGCCCAAGAGTTGGTGCTGTTCACTAAGCTGCTTGAAGCGCTGCAAGCCGAAACGCCCCTGCGCGATGTAGCGCTGACGCTGGCCGATGAAAAGGCCCTCGCCAGCTACCAACTGCTGACCCGCAAGCCCATGCTGGTGGTCTTCAACGTGGGCGACGAGCGGCCCGACTCGGCTTCATTGCCTGAATCCGATGCTAGTGCATCGCGCCGCCCGCGCGCCGCCAGCGTGACCCTGCAAGGCCGCCTGGAAATGGATATTGCCCAACTGCCGCCCGACGAAGCCGTCATCTTCCTGGCCGAGTACGGCATCGCCGAGCCGAGCCTCAACCGCGTCATCCGGCTGTCGTATGATCTGCTGGGGCTGGAGAGCTTCTTCACCGTAGGCGAGGACGAAGTGCGCGCCTGGACCGTCCGGCGCGGCGCGACCGCCCCCGAGGCGGCGGGCGAAATCCACACCGACCTGCAAAAAGGCTTCATCCGGGCCGAGGTGTCGGGTTACGACGACTTGGTGGCGGCCGGCACCTACGCCGAGCTGAAGGCTAAGGGCAAACTGCGGCTGGAAGGCAAAGAGTATATTGTGAAGGACGGCGATATTCTGAACATCCGCTTCTCGCCGCCCGCGAAGTAACGGCTGGGTTTGAACCCGACCGGCCCGTTGCTTGGTATTGAAGTGCGTGTCAATTAGGCTGACCCGGCCGGCGGCTGGGCCACTGCGAAAGGACTTATCCGGCATGACTTATTCTGCGAAGCGCTGGAATCTAGACGAACTGCTGACCGAGAAAGACGCGGCCGACCTGGCGAAGCTGACTAAGGGCCTGGAGCGCCGGGTTAAGAAGGTCGAAGCCTGGCGCAAGCTGCTCAAGAAGACGCTGTCGGGCAAGGACTTTCAGGCGCTGCTGAAGGATTATGAAGCCCTGCAAAGCGATATGGTGCGCCTGGGCGCGTTCTCCGGCCTGCGCTTCGCGGCCGACACGCAGAACCAGGCCGCCATGGCGATGATGGGCCAGGTGGATCAGCTCTCCGCCGAGCTGGGCAACCGCGTGCTGTTCTTCTCGCTGTGGTTCAAGGGGCTCGATGAGAAGAACGCCGAGCGCCTGATGAAGGCCAGCGGCGACATGCGCTACTGGCTGGAGAGCATGCGCCGCTTCCGCCCGCACACGCTCTCGGAGACCGAAGAGCAGGTCATCAACCTCAAGGACACCACCGGCGCGCAGGCGCTGGAGAACCTGTACGAGACCATCACCAACAAGTTCACCTTCAAGCTGACGGTGGACGGCGAAGAGAAGACGTTGACGCGCGACGCGCTGCAGATGCACGTACGCGACCCGCGCCCCGCCGTGCGCGAGGCGGCCTACCGCGCACTGTACGACGTGTACTCCGCGCAGGGGCCGGTGCTGGCGCAGATCTACGGCGCCATCGTGCGCGACTGGCGCAACGAGGGCATGCAGCTTCGCAAGTACAAGTCGCCTATCGCCATCCGCAACCTCGCCAACGACCTGCCCGACCCGGTGGTCGAAACACTGCTGGACGTGATTGAAGAGAACGCCGGTGTGTTCCAGCGCTACTTCCGCCTCAAGGCCAAGTGGATCGGCAGCGAGACCGAGCAGTTGCGCCGCTA
>JAYUUW010000114.1:0-2820 GCA_043754665.1 Anaerolineales bacterium
TGGTTGGCCAGCCGGGTCATGGCGTTGGCGAACGCTTGCGGCTTGCCGGTGGCTTCCAGGGCGTAGCTGTCGGCCCGCACTTCGCGCCAGCGCGAATAACCGTTGCTGATGGGCATGGTTACCAGGCCAAACACGCCCAGCGCCAGCGCCAACAGCGGCAGGGCGGCAATGTCGGCCGGGCCGGTGAAACCCAGCGCCGCCGCACCTGCGTTCAAAATCAGCGCCGCCAGACCCAGCCCGGCCAGATTGACGACCGCGCTAATGGCGATGCCCACCGGAATGTCACGGTGCACGTGGTGGCCCAACTCGTGCGCGATGACCGTCTCGACCTCGTCCACCGTGAACTCGTTGAGCAGCGTGTCGCCCAGAAGAATGCGCCGGGTTGCGCCGAGGCCGGTCAGGGCCGCGTTGGCGGCCTTGGTGCGCTTGCTCAGGTCAAAGCGGAACACGCCGCTCACCCGCGTGCCGGCCCGCGCCGCCAACTGCCGCAGCCGCTCGACCAATTCGGAGTGCTCCGGCCCGAGCGGCACGTATTTGTTGAAGAGCGGCATAATCAGCGTCGGCGCGAGGAACGACATGACGATCACCAGCGCGACGTACCCCGCTCCGGCCCACAGCCACCAGGCCGGGCCGGCGACCCGCAGCAGCCAGTAGATGGCTTCGAGTAGGGGCAAGCCCAGCGCCGCCGTCAGGGCGGTTTCGAGTGCCAGGTCTTTCAGCCAGCCGCCCAGCGTCTGCGTCGATTGGTCGTACCGGTGGGGCAGCACAAAACTGCTGTAATACCCCAGCGGCAGCTCAAACACCTGAAACGACAGGTAAAACACCGCGCCAAAGGCCCCCACCAACACCCACTCGTTGGTCGTCCAGGTCAGCAACGCCGCCTTGAGCGCCCCGGCCCAACCCAAGGCTAACCAGGCCGCCAGAATCAGCGCGGCCAGGGCCAAATCGGCAAAAAAGAGCCGCCGGCGCAGGCGCGCATAGTTACGGGCCTGGGCCTGGCGGCGGGCATCGATCGCGAGCGGCGCAGTCACAGGGCGATTGTATCACACGGGCCTGTGTGTTAGAATCGCCCGCATCCGAGCGAACCCTGTGTTCGCTCGCTGTCTAACACGCGCTGACCGACTGCTACCTTGTCTCCCCTTACCCCTCTGCTCATCCTGGTCGTCGGCACGGTCGGCCTCATGTTTGGCCTGCTGCCGCGCTTCCGCTACACCGGCCTGGTGGCCGTGGTAGCCGGGCTGGGCACGCTGGGCGCACTGCTGCTGTTGACGCTAAGCCTGCCCTCGCGGGCTGTGCTGTCGGCTTGGGCGCCGGCCTCACTCTTTGCCGTCGGCCTGACGCTGGAGGCCGACCCGCTGGCCTGGGTGTTTGCCATGGCCGTCGTAGTCGTCATGCTGTCGGCCGTCGTCACCGGCCTGGGGCGTCCCGGCGACCAACGCGTGGGCACGCGCGCGGCCATGCTGCTGCTGACGCTCGCCAGCCTGATCTCCATCTTTGCCGATAACCTGCTCACCCGCGCCATCGCCTGGGCGCTGCTCGATGTCATCTACTTTCTGACGCTCATCTTCCTCGGCGAGGGCGAAAACGTCGAGCCGCAAGCGGTGCTCACGCTGGCGCTGAGTTCGGTTGGCACGCTGTTGGCGGTGGGCGCGGCGGTGATGATCAGCCGCACCAGTCCCGCGCTCTCCCTGCGCGATGCCGCGCTGACACCGCAAAGCACGCTCCTCATTACCTTCGCCGCCGTCTTTCGCCTGGGCCTGTTTCCCCTCCACTTGGGCCTCTCGTCCGATGTGGACATTCGCCAGGGCCTCGGTGCGCTGGCCCGGTTGCTGCCCGCCATTGTGGCGCTTGAAACCCTCAGCCGGCTAGCGGTCTTTGGGATTTCGGCCTCCTTGCTGCCCTGGCTGACGCTCTTCGCCGCCGCCGCCGCGCTGGTGGGCGCGCTGCAATTGTGGAGCGTGCCTGACCCCAGGCGAGGCGTCGCCTACCTCATCATCGCGCAGTCGGGCTTGGCCCTTCTGGCCGGTTTGTGGGGCGGCCCACAGGGTGCGCTGTCGCTCACGGCCATTGCGTTGTCGCTGGCGCTGGGGGCGGCGCTCATCTTCCTGGCCAACGGCCACGCCGAGCAGCAGCCTTGGCCGACCGTGCTGCCCCTCATCGGCGGCGCGGCCATGGTCGGGGCCCCGCTCACGGTCGGCTTTGTGGGCGTGGCCCACCTGTATGGCAGCCTGGCGCTGGCCGGCGGCTGGGCCTGGTTGGTGCTGCTGGTCGTCGTCGTCGCTCAGATTATCCTGGTGGCCGGGCTGCTCTACACCATCTTCTGGCCGGGCATGCCGGTCGAGGGCGAGCCGGCCGTGGTGGCCGTGCACTACGCCGGCCTGAGCCTGCCCGCCATTCTGCTGGTCATGCTGGCGCTGTTCGCGTCGGTGCTGGCGGGCGCGCTGCCGGCCCCCGGCGTCGGCGTCTTGGGATATGAAGGGGTCTCCAGCCTCATCGGCTTGGTGCTGGTGCTGGTCACCGCTGGGGCCGGGTTTGCGCTCTGGCGCTTCGATGCCGTGCTGCGCGACCGGTTCGGCGGTCTGGCCGGTCTGCCCTTCGCCTCACTGGGCCGGCTGGACTGGCTCTACCGCCTGGTGTGGAGCGGCATCCGCGGCATCGGCGTGGTCCTCGAAAGCCTGGGCGGCGTGCTGGAGGGAGAGGGGGCGCTGCTGTGGGCGTTGGTCGCTGGGGTGCTGGTGTGGCTCTTGTTGAAAGGCTAACGCGCGCGCGAATGGCATGAATGCGCTGTTGATGTCTCTCCTGACCCCGGCTCTGTTTGCG
>JAYUUW010000115.1:0-4017 GCA_043754665.1 Anaerolineales bacterium
CCGGCCAATGGGCAAATTCACATCCATGCGTCGTTCAACAACACCATTGTCACGGTGACGGACACGCAGGGCAACGCTATCTCGTGGGGTTCGGCGGGCACCGCGGGCTTTAAGGGCTCGCGCAAGAGCACGCCCTACGCCGCCCGCATGGCGGCTCAGGACGCGGCCAAAGCGGCCATGGACCTGGGCATGGCTGAGGTCGATTTGCTCATCAAGGGGCCTGGCCCCGGCCGTGAGGCTGCCATCCGCGCCATCCAAAGCACCGGCATCCGGGTCCGCTCGATCCGCGATGTGACCCCGGTCGCTCACAATGGCTGCCGTCCGCCCAAGAAGCGCCGCGTCTAAATGCACCGGCGGCTGCCGCCCTTGGGGTGGGGCCGTCGCCTGGAAGGAATTCTGAAGAGCTATGGCTAAATATATCGGCCCGGTGTGCCGGCTATGCCGGCGCGAGGGCGAGAAACTGTATTTGAAGGGCGCCCGCTGCTTGTCGCCCAAGTGCGCGATCGAGAAGCGCAACTTCCCCCCCGGCCAGCATGGCAAGGAAGGGCAGTTCAAGCGCAATCGGTCGTCGGACTATTTGCTCCAACTGCGTGAGAAGCAGAAGGCCCGCCGCGTGTACGGCGTGCTCGAAGCTCAGTTCCGCCGCTATTATCGCCAGGCCATCAAGAGCCGCGGCGTCACCGGCGCGGTGCTGCTCCAAATCTTGGAGCGCCGCCTGGACAACGTGGTTTACCGGCTGGGCTTCGCCGTCAACCGCGCGCAGGCCCGCAACCTGGTCACCCACGGCCACTTCACCGTCAACGGCCGCCGCACCGACGTGCCCTCGACTCAGATTGAGCCGGGCGACCTGATCGAAGTGCGCACCGTTTCGCAGCGCCGCCCGTACTTCACCGACCTCAAGGCCGGTGACGCGACCCGCGGAGTGCCAAACTGGCTCAGCGCCGATCAGACGCTGCTGGCGGGCAAGGTCAGCCGGCTGCCCTCGCGCGAAGAAATCGACGCGAACCTGAACGAGCAGCTCATTGTTGAGTTCTACTCGCGGTAATTTTGTGCCCTGCCCCGGCGGGGTCGGCTGCGGCCGGCCCTGGCTGGGTGGACTAGCCGACAATCGCATAGCCTCGGGCGCGGTTTCTCAGGGTGCCCTGAGGGGAAGACAAACACTATGACAATGACCAACAGCATGGTCTTGCCCAAGATTGAAGCGGAGACCACCTCGCGCAATTACGGCAAGTTCATCATCAGCCCGCTGGAGAGCGGTTACGGCGTCACGCTCGGCAACGCCCTGCGGCGCGTGCTGCTGTCGTCGCTGGAAGGCGCGGCCGTCAGCTCGCTGCGCGTTTCCGACGTGCCGCACGAGTTCTCCGACATTCCGGGCGTCAAAGAAGACATGACCCAACTGCTGCTGCAAGTCAAGCAGTTGCGCCTGATCCTGCACGAAGGCGAGTCCTCGCGCCTGCGCCTCGATGTGCGCGGCGAAGGCACCGTCACGGCGGCCGACATCATCTGCCCGGCCGAGGTTGAAATCATCAACCCCGACCTGTACCTGTTCACGGTCGACAACGATAAGGCCAAGCTCGAGATCGAAATGTCGGTCCAGCGCGGGCGGGGCTATTCGCCCGCCGAAGAGCGCGGCCGGCTGCCCATCGGCGAAGTGCCGGTGGATGCGATCTACAGCCCGGTCAAGCGCGTGAACTTCGACGTCCAGCGCGCGCGCGTCGGCCAGATTACGAACTTCGACCGCCTGGTCACCGAGATTTGGACCGACGGCAGCATCCGGCCCGAGGCCGCGCTGCGCTCCAGCGCCCAAATCCTCATGTCGCACCTGCGCCTGGTGGCCGGGGTGACCGAAGAGTCGCTCCAGGCCGTCGTGGTCGCGCCGGAAGATCTGCCCAAGGTCTCCAGCGAAGTCTACGAGACCCCCATTGAGCACCTCGACCTGTCGGTGCGGGTGTTCAACTCGCTCAAGCGCACGGGCATTACCACCGTGGGCGAAGTGATGGATATGCTGGCCAAGGGCGAAGAGACCATGCTGGCCATCCGCAACTTCGGCGACAAGAGCCTCGATGAACTGCGCGATAAGCTGCGCGAAAAGGGCTATCTGAAGGACGGCGATGCGGCTGCGGCCGCCGCCGTCAAGCCCAGTGAAAACGGAGAGAAGCCGGTATGAAGCACCAAATGTCGGGCAGTAAGCTTGGCCGTTCGGCCCCCCAACGCACTTCCCTGCGCCGCAACTTGTTGAAGGCGCTGTTCGAGCACGAGCGGATTAAGACCACCATCGCTAAGGCCAAGTTTGTTCGCTCCGATGCGGAAAAGCTCATCACCCTGGCCAAGCGCGGCAACAAGGCCAACCTGGTCGACACGCCCCAGGGCAAGGCCAACTACGTCAGCGCCCAGCGCCTGGCGCAGTCGCGCCTGAACGACGCGGCCACCGTGCACAAGCTGTTTGAAACCATCGCCCCGCGCTTCGAAAAGCGGCCCGGCGGCTACACCCGCATCCTGAAGTTGGGCGCGCGCCTGGGCGACGCGGCCGAAATCGTGCTGCTGGAGATGGTCGAGGAATAAACCCTCGGCGGCGGTGCTTTTCCCCTACGGCCACCTGATGACGGCCAACCCGGGCGGGCGCTACCGCGCGATTGTGGAGTACGACGGCACGGACCTGCACGGCTTTCAGCGCCAGGCAATTGGGCGCACGGTGCAGGGCGAGTTAGAAACCGCGCTGACGCGGATCGGCTGGCAGGGGCGGGCGGTGCTAGGCGCCGGCCGCACCGACAGCGGCGTTCACGCCAGCGGCCAGGTGATCGCCTTTGACCTGGATTGGCGGCACGGCCCGGAAGCACTACTGCGGGCGCTGAATGCCAATCTGCCGGGCGAAGTAGCAGTCAAGGCCCTAGAGGCCTGTGCGCCGGAGTTTCACCCGCGTTATCATGCGCGCGGACGACGCTACCGCTACACCCTTTACAACCAGCCCGTGCGCTCGCCCCTGGCGGCGCGCTCCAGTTGGCAGGTGTGGCCGGCGCTCGATGCGCCCGCCATGCAGCAAGCCAGCGCCGCGCTGCTGGGCCGCCACGACTTTGCCGCTTTCGGCACCGACCCCGACCAGGGCCCCAACACGGTCCGGACGGTGGCGCAGGCCGACTGGCAAGCGGCGGCCGGGGGCTGGCACACGTTCGAAATTCAGGCGGACGCCTTCTTGTTCCGCATGGTGCGCAGCCTGGTCGGGGCGCTCAAGCGGGTGGGGCAGGGCGAGTTGGCAGTGGCGGAGTTTGCGGCCCTGTTGGCCTCGGCCGATCGGGCGCAGTGCCCACCGCTGGCCCCGCCGCAGGGTTTGTGCCTGATCGAAGTTCTGTATTAGCTATGTGAGCCGCTCCGGCGGCTTGCGCGCCTGGGCGCACAGTGGACGCAGGAGCACCAAGGATCATGTTCAAGACGTTTGTCACTAAAGAAGCCGACATCGTACGCGATTGGTTCATTGTCGATGCCGCCGGCCAAAGCCTGGGCCGCCTGGCCTCGAAGATCGCGGCCGTGCTGCGCGGCAAGCACAAGCCGACCTTTACGCCCGGGCTCGACACCGGCGACTTCGTCATTGTCATCAATGCCGAGCAGGTCACCGTCACGGGCAACAAGCTGACCGAGAAGTTCTACTACCGCTACTCGGGCTACCCGGGCGGCATGACCGCCATTTCCCTGCGCGATCAACTCGCCAAGCACCCGGAGCGCGTGCTGGAACACGCGGTGTGGGGCATGTTGCCGCACAACCGTTTGGGCCGCGCCATGCTCAAGAAGTTGAAAGTCTACGGCGGCGCCGAGCACCCGCACGAAGCCCAGAAGCCGTCTGAACTGAAGTAACCTGGAGGCAGAAGAATTACGATGTCGACTCAATATTACGAAGGCATAGGCCGCCGCAAGACCAGCACCGCCCGCGTGCGCCTGGCGCCCGGTGAGGGCGCCGTGGTGTGCAACGACAAGACCGGGGCTGAATACTTCCCGCGCCAGGGCGATATCGATATCGTCTTGGCT
>JAYUUW010000116.1:0-6751 GCA_043754665.1 Anaerolineales bacterium
CGCGCTCGATTCAATTGGCCTTCCTGCTGTCCGATCCGCACTACGTGGCCGACCCGCCGACGATGACGGCCGTGCTGCAAGCGCTGGCCCCAGACTACGTGGTGACCGAAGAGCGCCTGTTGGACAACTACGGCCGCGACCCCGACGACAACAGCGCCAACGCGCTGGACTGGCGCGAGCTGGACGGCTATTTGCAGCAGCACTGCCCGACCGTCGCCCTCGACCTCCACACGCCCGACTACGGTGAGGTGAAGGTCTACGCCTGCGCGCCCGAGGCCGCGCCATGAGCATCATGGCGCTGTGGCAGACGCTCACCAGTCCCCGCACGCAGCGGCGCGGCTGGGCCATGCTGCTCAACGCCGCCAACAGCCTGGCCGTGCCGCTGGTCGGCCCGCTGTTCGCCTTCCTGGTCATCCGGCTGGCCTCGCTCGACCTGTGGGGCGAGTTTGTGCGCGTGCTCATCGTGGCGCAGTTGGCCGCGCACATTGCCGGCTGGGGCAACAAAGACTATCTGCTGCGCGAGTTCAGCCGCTTCCCCGGCCGGCTGGCCGCCACCTGGCAGAAAAACCTGCTCACGCGGCTCGCGCTGCTGGCGGCGCTGCCGGTGCTGCTGATCGTGCTGGGGGTGCCGCCTGCCCGCGCGCTGTGGCTGGCGCTGTGCAGCCTCGGCCTGCTGCTCGACCAGGCCTACGATGTCGTCATCCTCTACCGCCGCGCCTTTGTGTATGCGCTGGTGGTCGAGGCGGCCGGCGTGGCGCTGCTGGCTGGGCCGATCGTCTGGCTCGGCCGCGCCCTCACGCTGGATGCCCTGCTGGCGTGCTTTGCGCTCTCCAACTTGTTCAAGGCGGCGCTGCTGGCGTTGCGCTTTCGCGCGCTGGCTACACCGGGCTGGGCGGCGGGCTTCGATCTGGCGCAGTTGCGCGCCGCGCTGCCGTTCTTCTTGCTGGGCTTCAGCGGGCTGCTGCAATCGCGGGCCGATCTCTACACGGTCAGTGCGCTGCTCACCGAGCGGGCCTTGGGTCAGTATCAGGTGTTCTCGAACCTCATGCTGTATGGGCAGGCCGTGGCGGGCTTCATGCTCCTGCCGTTCGTCAAGAGCCTCTACCGGCTGTCGTACCGCGCCAGCCTGCGGCTCGCGGCGCGGCTGGGGTTGGCCGGGCTGGTGGTGCTGGCGCTGTTTCTGCCGGCCGCGCACCTGGCGCTGACGCAGTGGTACCGCTTGAGCCTGCCGCCGGTCATGCTGCTGTGGGGCGGGCTGTCGATCTGGCCGATATTCTTTTACCTGCCGATCATCTACGCGCTCTTCAAGGTGGAGCAGCCGAAGCTCGTCATCGCCATCAACGGGCTGGGCATCGCCGTGAGCGTGGGGGTCAACCTGCTGCTGCTGCCGCGCTATGGCCTGGTGGGCGCGGCGGCCGGCGCGGCGGCGGCGCAATGGGCCATGGGCCTCACGTATGTCATCGTGGCCGGGCCGGGCCGCCAACTTTGGGATCATCCGCATGCCGCTGTTGTGTCCGACCTGCCGCACGCCGATTGACCCGGCCAGCAGCGCCTGCGCCCAGGGCCATGCCTTCCCGCTGGTGGAGGGCGTGCGGTCGCTGTTAACGCTCGACCTGGCGCACCGGCTGGCGGCGTTTGAGGCCGCCCTGAGCGCGGCGCGGCAGGCCGAAGGCAAGCACCAATTGGCCGAGGTCGACTACGCGCAGTTGCCCTTCAGCGCCGCCGCCGACGCGCAGCCCGGCCTGGCGCTGGAGTGGCGGCTGCGGCGCTACGACCTGGCGCTGATCGAACGCCGCCTGGCCGGCCGCGCCGCGCAGCGCGTGCTCGACCTGGGCGCGTGGAACGGCTGGCTGAGTCATCGGCTGGCGCGTGCGGGCCACACGGTCACCGCCATCGACTACTTCGCCGACGCGCCTGACGGCCTGCGCGCCAAGCGCTTCTACCGGACCGACTGGCGCGCCATTCAACTCGACCTGCGCGACCCGAGCGTGCTGGCCGAGAGTTTTGATCTGGTGGTGGTCAATCGCTGTCTCGCCTTCTTCACCGACCCGGCCGGTTATGTGCAAACGCTCAAGCCGCTGGTGGCGCACGGCGGGCAGTTGCTCGTCACCGGGCTGCAATTCTTTTGGGCGCACGCCGCCAAGGCGCAGCGCGTGGCCGCCGACCGCCGCCGCTACCAAGAGCGCTATGGGTTCGAGTTGTTCCTGTTCCCCACGCGCGGCTACCTCGACCGCACTGACCACCGGCGGCTAGCCGCGCAAGGGCTGGCGCTGCACCCCTATCGGCAGTTGTGGGCGGCCAACCTGCGTGCGTTCTTCCAGCCCGCCCGCCCGCGCCACGCCTATGGCGTGTGGGTCAACGGTGAGGCCTCACCATGAGTGCGCCACGCCCGCCCCTCCGCGTGTCGCCCGCCGCCGCCCGCCTGCTGCCGGCGCTGTTGGTGCTGCTGCCGGTGGCGGTGCTGTGCCTCGCGGGCGGCTTCGACGGGCTGTATGGGCAAGACCCGTACTTCTATTTTGATTACGCCGTTGGCCCGCTGCGCGCCAGCCTGTTGGCGCTGCGCCCGCTGCCGCCGTTCTTCTGGCCGCCGGGCTATCCGCTGCTGGTGGGCCTGGCCTCACTGGTCACCGGGCCAACACCCCTCTCCGGGCAAGCAGTCAGCCTGCTCCTGGGCGCGGCGGCGGTGGTGTTCACCCACCTGCTGGCGGAGGAAGTCTGGCCGCGCACCCGGCTGGTGCCGTTGGCGGCGGCCTTACTGGTCGCCTGTCACCCGCAAGTGTGGCAGTCGAGCGCCGTGGTCATGGCCGACACCACCGGTCTGGCGGCGGCGGCGTTAGGCGCGTGGGCGCTGGCCCGCTACGGCCGCGTGCGCCGGGGCCGCTGGCTGTGGCTGGCCGCCGCCGGGTTTGCATTCGCCATTCTGACCCGCTGGATCTATGGCTTCGCGGCCCTCGCCGCCGCCGCGTATGCGCTGACGCTTCTATTAGGGCCGGCCGTTGCCGGTGCGCCACCTCTGCGGCGGCGCTTGCTCCACTCGGCCGGCGCGGCGGTCGTCGGCTTGCTGCTGCTCTCGCCGCTGCTGGTGCCGGCGGCGGCGGGGCCGACCGCGCCGACGGTTGAGTCCGCGCCCTTTGCCGGCAGCTTTCAGGTCTACGCCTGGGACCCGCTCAACGCGCTGCGGCGTGAGTTCACGACCACCGACGGCCGCTTGAGCTATCGCATGCCCAACGGCCTGTATTACGCCCTGGCCCCGGCGCATCGCTACTACTTCACGCCGCTGCTGGCGGTGCTGCTGCTGCCGGGGCTGTGGGCGGCGTTGACTCATGGCCGGCGAATTTTGTGGTGGCTTGCCGCCTGGGCCGCGCTGGTTTGGACCTTTCACGCCGGCGCGCCGTGGCAGAACTTTCGCTTCACGCTGGCCTACCTGCCGCCGCTGGCCGTGCTGGCCGCCGTGGGCCTAGACACCGTGCTCGCCCGGCTGCGGGGCCGCTGGCGTTATTTAGCGCTGGCGCTGTTTGGCCTGGGGCTGGCGGCCATGCTGGTGGGCGCGGTGCAGTTGACGCAGAGCTTCGTCGCGCGCAAGCAAGCCGACCTGCAAACGGTGGCGCAGGTGGCCGCGCTGCTCCCGCCCGAGGCGCGGCTGCTCACCTTCAACATGACCTTCACCTTCCAGCACTACAGCGCGCTCGACACGCACGAGTTGTATTACCTCAGCGCCGCCGACCTGCCCGCGCTGCTGGCCGATGGCCGCCCGACCTATGTGCTGGTCGACGCGGCCAACATCGAGGCGCAGTGGGGGGCCGAGCCGCTGGGCGTGACCTACCGTTGGCTGCGCGACGTGCGCGGGCTGGAGCCGCTGGCGCAGTTCGGCAGCCTGACATTGGCGCGGGTGAAACAACCATGATGGCGGACACGCGGCCATGAAGATTGGGTTGGTTGTGCCGGGCTTCTCGGCCCATGAACTCGATTGGTGCATTCCGGCGCTGCTCGACTATGTGCGCGCGCTGGCGGCGCAGGCCGAGGTGCATGTGTTCACACTGCGCTGGCCCGAGCGCGGCGGCACCTATCCCGTCTATGGCGCGACCGTGCACCCACTCGATGGCCGCAAACGTATGGGTGTGCGCGTGCTGGCGTTGTGGGCCAGAGCCTGGCGCGCCATCGCCGCCGAGCACCGGCGCGGCCGGTTCGACGCGCTGCACGCCTTCTGGCTCGACGAGCCGGGGTGGGTGGCGGCCTGGGCGGCGCGTCGGCTGGGCGTGCCGGCCGTGCTCTCGCTGGCGGGCGGCGAACTCAGCCGCCTGGCCGATATCAACTACGGCTTGCTCTTGTGGCCGGGGCGCGGCCGCTTGCTGCGGGCGGCGGCGCGGCAGGCCACGACCATCACCGCCGGCTCGCGCTACTATGTGGCTAAGGCCGAAGCCTACTTCCGCGCCCACGGCCTGCACCAGCCGGTGCAGCTTGCGCCGCTGGGGGTTGACCTGACGCGCTTCCGGCCCCTGCCGCTGCCTGAGCGCGCCGCCCAGCGCATCGTCAATGTCGGCGCGCTGACGCCGGTGAAAGACCAGGCCCTGCTCGTGCGTGTCTTTCGCCGCGTGGCCGCCGCGCAGCCCGCCGCTGAGTTGGTCATCGCCGGCGACGGTCCGCTGCGCGCCGAACTGGAAGCGCTGGCCGCCGGGCTGCCGGTGCGCTTCGCTGGGCTGGTACCGCAGGACCAGTTGCCGGCGTGGTATGCTGGCGCGTCCGTGTTGGCGCAAACCTCGCTGCACGAGGCGCAGGGCATGGCCGTGCTGGAAGCCGCCGCCTGTGGGCTGGCCGTGGCCGGCACTCCCGTGGGCGTGCTGCCCGAGCTGGGGCCGGTGGCCGGTGGCGAGGCCGAATTGGCCGAACTGTTGTTGGAGTTGTTGGGAAACGGCGCCAAGCGGCAGGCGCTGGCCGAAGCCGGGCAGGCGCAGGTGGGGGCGCGCTTCGGGCTAGAAGGGGCGGTGGCGCGCTTTGCGGCGCTGTATGCTAGTTCATCCGGCCCAGCGCCAGTTGGTAGGCCAGCCGCGCCTGCTGGTAATCGGGGTTGAGCTTCAGCGCCGTGGCATAGCACGCGGCCGCCCGCAGTGATTGGCCCAGGTGGTCATACACCCGCCCCAGGTTGAAATGCGCGAACTCGCGATTTTCGTACTTGGGGGCAGCAATCGCCTTTTCAAACCAGGCGGCGGCTTGCCGCCACCAGCCCAGCTCGATGAAGTACGCGCCGATGTCGTTGTACGGATTGCCGAACTCGGCATCCACCGCGATGGCGTGATGGCACTCCTCGATGGCGGCTTCGTAGCGGTGCAGCAGGGCGTAGGTCCAGCCGAGGTAGGTGTAGGCCTCGGCGGTGGGAAAGTGCGCCAGCGACTCTTTGTAGAGGCGCATGGCGTCGGCCAACGCGCCGCGCTGCTGCAATTGGTAGGCCCGCTCACACAGGTGGCGGGCAGTTTGGGCCAAAGCGGAATCGTCGTCCAACATGATTGCAATGTACCACAAATCGGTGTGGGTTCACGCTCCTAAAGAAAGTACGCTGTCGCGGCTGTGATGAATCTCTGTGTCGTCTCGCCCTATCCGCCTGACCTGAACGGCATCAGCCAATATGCCTGGAACATCGTCCACGGGCTGGCGCGCACCAGCCGGGTGCGGGCCATCACCGTGCTGGCCGAGCACCCGCCGCGCCGGCTGGCCGGGGCCGCGCCGCTGCTCATGCCCCCGGCCGGCGCGCCGCACGCGCCCATCACCACGCGCCGGCTGTGGTCGCGCGATGACCTGTTGGCCGCGCCCCGGCTGGCCCGCGCGCTGGTGGCCGCCCGGCCCGATGTCATCTGGCTCAACCTCGACTTCACCATGTTTGGGGCCTCGCGCCCGGCCAACTTCTTGGGGCTGCTGGGGCCGGTGCTGGCCCGCCGCGCCGGCCGCCCGCTGGTGGTCACGCTGCACCAAATTCTGGAGGCCACCCCGCCCACCAGCATCGGCGCGAAGAACGGCCGCCTCACCCACTGGGGCCTGCGCACCGCCACGCAGTTGCTGCTGCAATCCGACGCGGTGTGCGTGACCCTGCGCCGCTACCAGTCGGCGCTGGCCGAGCACTACCAGGCCCACAACGTGCAGCACATTCCGCTGGGCGCGGCCGTGCCGCCGGAGATGCTGTCTCACCCGCCCGCCGCACCGCCCGAAGACCTGCTGTTCTTCGGCTTTGCCGCGCCGTTCAAGGGGCTGGCCACGCTGCTGGCCGCCTATGAGCGCTTGCAGGCCGTGCGCCCGCACGCCACGCTCACCATCGCGGGCGGCGACCACAAACGTTTCCCTGGTTACTTGGCCGAGCTGCAAGCGGCCCAGGCGGCGCGCAACGGCCACGGCCCCACCGGCATCCGCTGGCTCGGGCCGCAGAGCGAGGCCCAACTGCGCGAGGTGTTTGCGCGGGCGCGGGTGGTGGTGCTGCCTTATCACGCCACCACCGGCGCATCGTCGGTGCTGCACCGCGCGGCGGCCTGCGGGCGGCCGGTGCTGGCGAGTGACCTGCCCGACCTGCGCGCCGCCGCCGAGGAAGAAGGCTTGCGGCTCGACTATGTGCGCCCCGGCGACCCGGCCGCGCTGGCCGAGGCCTTGGCCGCGCTGCTGGCCGAACCGGCGCGGCAAGCGGCGCACGCCCAGCACAACCTGCGCGCCATGCAGTCGCTCACGCTCGACCAGACCTGCGCCCGCTACCTCGAGCTGTTCGAGCGGTTCA
>JAYUUW010000117.1:0-2862 GCA_043754665.1 Anaerolineales bacterium
GTGGCATACCAAGGCCTACTGGCCGAAGTATGCGCCGGCGCCGGTTGCTTGACGGGCCAGTTGAGCGCAGCGGAGGCTCAGGCCCTGCTTGCGGCCGGCCGCTCTCTGGTGAGCCACGCGCAAAGCGAGATCGCCATCCAGGTATTTACCGACGGCCTCACGTTGGCCCTGGCCGCCTTCCTGATCTGGCGCAAGCCGCACGCCCGGCTGGCGGTGTTCGCTGCGTTTGTGCTGGTCGCTCTGGCCATGAGCTCACTGGCGCAGGCCACGTCTCGCACTGTGCCCTCGCTGTGGCTGCCGGCCAAGCTGCTGTCGTGGGTGCAAGTGGCTGGCCTGCTGCTATGCGTGTGCCTGATCCCAGATGGCCGCATTCGGCCCGCCTGGCTGCGCGGTCTGGTGCCGATCTACGCTGCGGCCAGCGCGCTGGTGGTCTTTGTGCCGGCCGGCAGCGCACCGGTCGAGAGCGCAGCCCGCAGCGCATTCGGCCTGCTGACGGGCGCTGGGTGCGCAGCGGTGCTGCTGTACCGCTATCGCCACGCACCATCCGCCGTGCAAAAAGAACAAATCGCCTGGGCGCTGGCGGCGGTGGGCCTGGCGGCGGCCGGTCAGCTCATCGGCACACCCGTTCGCTACTTGCCCTTGCCCGGCATCCCCCAACAAGCGCTGCCGCCCGCGGTGCTACTGCCGTTTTCGATGCTGGGGCTGTTGTTGGGCGTGGGCGCGCTCGGGTGCCTGGCGGTGGCGCTGCTGGGCGACGAACTGTTCGACGTGGAAGTGCTGCTCAACCGGGCGCTGGTTTATGCCAGCCTGACCGTCTTTGTGGTGGTGGCCTACGGCCTGGTGGTAGGCGCGCTGTCAGTGGCCTTTCAAACCAGCGGCAGCCTGTGGTTGTCGCTGGCCGCCACCGGGCTGGTGGCCGTGCTGTTTCAGCCGCTGCGCGCATGGCTGCAGCGGCTGGTAAACCGGCTGATGTACGGTGAACGCGACGACCCCTACGCGGTGCTTGCACGCTTTGGCCAGCACCTGGAGGCGACGCTCGTGCCAGACGCCGTCTTACCGGCCATGGTCGAAACCGTCACTCAAGCCCTCAAGCTGCCGTATGCGGCCGTGCGCTGGAAGAACGACACGCTCGTCGCGCACGGCGTGCTGCCGGCCAAAACTCGGCCAGAGTCCTTTGCGCTGCGCTATCAGGGCGAGACCCTGGGCCAGCTGGAAGCCGCGCCGCGCGCCGCCGGCCAGGCCTTTACGGCCGCCGAGCGGCGTTTGTTGACCGACATCGCCCAGCAAGCCGGCGTGGCCGCGCACGCTGTGCGACTGACCGACGATTTGCGCCAGGCGCGCGAACGGTTGGTGACCGCCCGCGAAGAGGAGCGCCGCCGCCTGCAGCGTGACCTGCACGACGGTCTCGGCCCCAAGCTGGCCGGGCAGGCGCTGATCCTTGAAGCCATCCGTGATGGCCTGGCGCCGGCCTCGCCCAGCCGCGCCCTGGTGGATCACTTGATCGGTGATTCGCAAACCATGGTCGCCGAAATTCGCGAGTTGGTGCAGGGACTACGGCCCTTGGCCCTGGACGAGCTGGGCCTGGTGGCCGCTGTGCGCGCTCAAGCGGCCCATTATGAGACCGGCCGGTTGCGCGTGGCTGTTGATGCGCCCGACCGCCTGCCGCCGTTGCCCGCCGCGGTCGAGGTGGCCGCCTACCGCATTATTCAGGAAGCCTTCGCTAATGTGGTGCGCCACGCAGAGGCCCGGTCGTGCACTATCCGCATTTCCTTAGCGGGTGACCTACAGATAGAAATTCAAGACGACGGGATTGGGCTGCTCAGCGAGCGCCGCGCAGGGTTGGGCCTGGGATCCATGCGTGAGCGCGCCGAAGAGATTGGGGGGCAGTGTCGTATCGAGGCCGGCGGCCCGGGACAGGGCGGCACGCGCGTAGTGGCCACGCTCCCCATCGCGCTACGCGCCTTGGCCGGAGACGTGACCGATGGCTAAGATCAGCCTTGTGGTGGCTGATGACGAGCGCAACATTCGCATTGGTCTGCGCGCGCTCGTGCAGGCGTCCGACGACCTGATACTGGTGGGCGAGGCTGCTAGCGGGCCCGAGGCGGTGCGTCTGGCAGCTGACCTGCAGCCCGATATTGTGCTGATGGATATCAACATGCCGGACCCGGACGGCAACGATCTCAACGGCTTGGAGGCGACGCGCCGCATACTCCGAACCAGTCCGCACATCGGTATCGTGATGCTGACGATGTTCGACGACGACGAGTCGGTCTTTGCCGCCATGCGGGCTGGGGCGCGAGGCTATTTGCTCAAGGGGGCGCCCAAGGCCGAGATCCTGCGGGCGGTACGGGCGGTGAGCGGCGGCGAGGTGATCTTCGGCGCGGTCATCGCCCAACGGGTGGCAGGCTACTTCGCCAACATTCGCCCGCCGCCGCTTGCGGAGCTTTTTCCCGAGCTGACCGAGCGAGAAGGCCAGATTCTGAGTTTGGTCGCCGAACACTTGAGCAATGCCGACATTGCCGCGCGCCTGACGCTCAGTGACAAGACCGTGCGCAACCACGTCTCAAATATTTTCGACAAATTGCAGGTGGCCGACCGGGTGCAGGCGATTGTGCGTGCGCGCGACGCCGGGTTAGGCCGCGATAAATGAATCTTGTGCTGACTACCCCACTAGTAGTTCATCATGCTGAATAGGATGGGCCGAAACTTGCAACCAGCCGGGCCAAGGAGACCCGGCCCATGCCTAAGAAACGATACATCGTAGATTTGACGCCCGACGAGCGGGCGGAATTGCTGGCGCTGACGTGTAAAGGCGAACTGCGCGCGCGGAAAATGAAGCGGGCGCAGATCCTGCTGAAGGCC
>JAYUUW010000118.1:0-1588 GCA_043754665.1 Anaerolineales bacterium
CGGCGCCCACGCCCCGCGCGGCCTCGCCGGCCGAGGCGCCGCCCCGCCCGCCGACGACGACGGTGGAGCGCCCACCGGCCCGCACTTCTGCACCGCGCACCGCGCCGAGTGCGCCGGCAGCGAGCGCCGCCAGTTCGGCGCCCAGTGGGGCGGGGGGCGAGGGTCGCAGCGAGTGGAACCGGCTGGTGAGCCTGGTGCGTGAGCGCGATAAGCCCACGCAGGCGCTGCTCAACTCGTGCACGTTCATCAGCCTGGAAGGCGGCGTGCTGCGGCTGGCGACGAACGAGTTTGTCTACAAGAAAATCAATGCGGAAGCGACCCGCGTGAGCGTCGAAACGCTGCTGGCCGAAGTGCTGGGCTATCCGTGCGCGGTGAAGTTTGAGGTGACGTCTTCGACGACGAAGCGCGGCCGGACCGCCCGGGCCGACGACATTCCCGAAGACGGTATGGTGGCGACCGCCCTAGACCTGGGCGGCGAGATCGTGGAGTAAGGCATGGCAAAGAAACCCAGCATGCAGCCCCCGCCCGGTATGGGCGGCGGCCTGATGGAAAAGCTCGGCCAGATGCAGGCGGAGATGAAGCGCGTCCAGGCAGAGCTGGCCGAAGAGCGCATGACGATCTCGGCCGGCGACGATGCGGTGCAGATCGTGATTGACGGGCAGCAGCGGGTGCACCATGTGCGCCTGTCGCCCGATGCGCTGGCCGCGGCGCAGAGCGACCCGCAAATGCTCGAAGAACTGCTAGTGAGCGCGCTGAACGTGGCGATGGAGCGCTCGCAGACGCTGGCGGCCGAACGGCTGAGCGGGCTGTCGCGCGGCCTGGAACTGCCCGATTTCGAATAGACCCGCCTGACCACTTAGCTGTGCCGCGCTGAGCGGCGCCTAGAAGATTGCCCCGGCATGTCAACCCTGGCCACACCCAAGGCGGTTCAACGCCTGATTGATGAGTTCTCGCGCTTGCCCGGCATCGGGCCCAAGTCGGCGTCGCGGCTGACGTACTTTTTGATTCGTGGTGACGGGCAGCAGCCGCGCGATCTGGCGACGGCGCTGGTGGAGTTGAAGGAGCAGACGCGCTTCTGCTCGATCTGTTTCAACATTGCCGATGCGGCGTCGGACCCATGCCCGGTGTGCGCCGACCCGGCGCGGCAGACGGGGCTGATCTGCGTGGTGGAAGAGCCGCTGGATGTGCTGGCGATTGAGCGCACGCGCGAGTTCAAGGGGCGCTACCATGTGCTGAATGGGGTGATCTCGCCGGTGGAGGGGGTGGGGCCGGAGGATTTGCGCATCCGCGAGCTGCTGGCGCGGCTGAAGACGGAGCCGGTGAAGGAAGTGATCTTGGCGACGAACATCAGCCTGGAGGGGGAGGCGACGGCGATGTATTTGCAGAAGCAGATGCTGCAGGTGGGGGTGCGGGTGACGCGGCTGGCGCGCGGCCTGCCGGTGGGGGGCGATTTGGAGTACGCGGACGAGACGACGCTGGCGCGGGCGCTGCAGGGGCGGAGCGAGATGTAGCGCTCGCGCTGTTTTGTTGGTGCATGTTTTGCGCCCGGCCTGGTCATTGGATCAGGCCGGGCGCTTTTGTTTTTTGC
>JAYUUW010000119.1:0-2827 GCA_043754665.1 Anaerolineales bacterium
TGTGTTCAGCACGCGCTTCAAGGGGCCGTCGCAGTCGCAGAACTGCCCGGTCAGCTAAATGCCCCTGGTGGTCGGGCTGCTTCATCTGGCGGCGGGGGCGGTAGCGGCGGTGCTGCTGGCGTTTTCGCTGCGGCGGGCGGCGCTGCTGGTGGCCGCGCTGTGGCCGCCGCGCGCCGCCGAGGCCGCGCCGGCAAGCCCGCCCAACGTCACCCTCCTCATCCCCTGCCGCAACGAAGCCGCCGCGCTGCCGGCGCTGTTCGCCGCGCTGGACGCGCTGGACTACCCGCGTGACCGGCTGCGGGCCGTGCTGGTGGATGACGGCTCGACCGACGCCAGCCCGGCGCTGGCCCGCGCCTGGGCGGCGGCGCGGGGGTGGGCACAGGTGGTGGCGCTGGCCAGCAACGCCGGCAAGGCGCAAGCACTGAACGCCGCCCTGCAAGCGCTCCAGCCGCGCCCCGAAGGCCCAGACGACGTGATCGTGATCTACGACGCCGACCATACACCCGCGCCCTCGTCGCTCACGGCGCTGGCCGGCGCGTTCGCGGCGGCGGATGTGGCCGGGGCCAGCGGGCAGATGCGCGTGAGCAACGGCGGCGCGAGCCCAGCGGCGGCGTATGCGGGAGTCGAGTCGCTCGTCAACCAGTTCATCACCATGCGCGCCAAGGACCGGCTGCGGCTGGCCCCCGCCCTGCTGGGCAGCAACTGCGCCTATCGCGGCGCGGCGCTGGCGGCGGTGGGCGGCTTCACGCGCGGGGCGCTGCTCGAAGACAGCGACCTGACCCTGGCGCTGGCCCAGGCCGGCTGGCGCACGCGCTTTGTGGCGGAGTCGGTGAGCGACCACCACGCGCCGGCCACCTTACGCGGCTACATTCAACAGCACTTGCGCTGGAACCGGGGCTTCCATCAGGTCAGCGGCGGGCGGCTGGGCGCGCTGTGGGGTCAGGCCAATCTGTCGCTGCTGCACAAGCTCGAGCTGACCTTTTTTGCGCTGGGCTACGCCGACCGGCTGGCGCTGCTGGCGGGCGCGCTGTTCACCGTGATTGACCTGCTGCGACCCGGCTCGTTCGGCTTTCCGTGGGCGGTGTGGCTTGTCTACTTTGGCCTGCCCGCGCTGGAGATGGTGGCGGCGCTGGCGCTGGCGGGCGAGCGCCCGGCGGCCTATGCGCGGCTGGCGGTCGTGCCGTTCTTCTTCGCGTTTGATATCGCCATTGCGGTGTGGGCCGCCCTGCAAAGCGCCCTGCGCCGCCCCACCCGCTGGACCGCCACCGAGCGCGCCCCGGTGAAGCCGTGAAACTCTCGATTGTCGTGCCGGTGCGCAACGGCGGCGCGGACTTAGCCCGCTGCCTGAGCGCGCTGGCCGCCGCCCGCACCGCGTGTGCTGATTTGGCGGCCACCGAATTGATCGTGGTGGATGACGGGTCGCGTGATGCCAGTGCCAGCATGGCCCGCGCCGCCGGGGCCAAGGTGCTGAGCACGCCCGCGCCGGGCGCTCATGGCCCGGCCGCCGCCCGCAACTTGGGGGCGCGCGCCGCCACCGGCGACTATGTGTTCTTTGTGGATGCGGATGTGGCGCTGCACCCAGACGCCCTGCGCCGCGCCTGCGAAGCCTTCGCGGCTGACCCGAGCCTCGAAGCGGTGTTCGGTTCCTACGACGAGCACCCCGGCGCGCCGAACTTCCTATCGCAGTACAAGAATTTGCTGCACCATTATGTGCACCAGCACGCGCACACGCAGGCCAGCACGTTTTGGACCGGCTGCGGCGCGATGCGGCTGAGCACCTTTCACGCGCTGGGCGGGTTCGACGCCGTGACCTACCGCCGCCCGAGTATCGAAGACATCGACCTGGGCTACCGGCTGCGGCGGCGCGGCGGCGAAATTCACCTGCTGAAGGATATGCAGTGCATCCACCTGAAGCGCTGGACCGTGCGCAGCCTGCTGCGGTCAGACCTGTTTGAGCGCGGCCTGCCATGGACCGTGCTGCTGTGGCGCGAGAGCCGCGCCCGCCGCACCACCGAGCCGCTGCTGGCCACCGGCGACCTGCTGCGCCTGCCCGACCCCGGCCTGGCCCGCCGCCCGTTCCTGCTGGACCTCAATTTGCAGACTTCCAACCGGCTGAGCGTGGCGCTGGCGGCGCTGCTGGCTTTGCTGGTTGTGCTGCTGCCGTTCCAACCGCGCCTAGGTCCGGTGCTGCTGCTGCCCATGGCCGCGCTGCTGGCGCTCAACTGGCAGCTCTACCGCTTCCTGGCCCAGCGGCGCGGGTTGGCTTTCACGCTGGCCGCCATCCCCTGGCACTGGCTGTACTACCTGTACAACAACCTGAGCTTCGGCGTGGGCACGCTGCTGTACTTCACGCGCGGCGTGCGCCCGGTGGCGGCCGATGGCGCGCTGCCGGCCGAGGCCGACCACGCCCGCCCCGCCCCTACCCCGGACGCATGAAGGCCGCCCTGCTCCGCCTGGCGCGCGGGCAGCAAAGCCCGCTGCTCGGGCTGCCGATCTTTCTAGCGACGCTGGCCGTGTACGTGGCGCTGGTGCCGTGGCTGGCGCGCACCTGGTCGCGCAGCGGCGACGAGCCCCACTATCTGCTGGCGGCGCACAGCCTGGCCCGCGACGGCGACCTGGACCTGAGCAACAACTACGCCCAGCGCGACTACGCCGCCTTCTACACCGACTATTACCTCAACCCGCACGTGCAGGTGCGCGCCGACGGCCAACAGGTGCTGACGCACAACTTGGGCCTCAGCTTCGCCATCGCCCCGGCCTACGCGCTGGGCGGGCTGATGGGCGTGCTGTACTTTCTGGCCGGCCTCGGCGCGCTGGTGGCGGCCAA
>JAYUUW010000120.1:0-4118 GCA_043754665.1 Anaerolineales bacterium
GCAGCCGGTGACCTGGGAAAGCGGCATTCCCCATTGCCGGCGCTGTGCGCGCGCCACCCAAACAGTCTTTCTGGCCGGCTGTCTGCCATTTGTGCTGGGCCTGCTCGGGGTTGGGCTGGCGGCGTTTGCCCTCGTGGCCTTCGGCGCGGCGTGGCTGGGGCTTGACAATTACGGCCAGCTCAATAATGCGAACTCGCTGGTGTTGGGCGCGGCGGCGGGCCTGCTGGCCGGGCTGCTGGGCGGCTTTGTGTTTGAATTGGCCGCACGCCTGCTGCTGCTGCCGTTCCTGGGGCCGACGCTGCTGCGGGCGCCGTTGTTCGCAGCGCAAATGCTCACTGACGTGGATTACGTGGCGGGGCTGTCTGGGCGACTCAAGGCGAACGGCACCCGCGTTGAGCTGACGTTCACGCAGCCTGAGATCGCCCGCGAGTTTGGAAGCTTAAATGCCGGGGCCTGGGTGAGCGGCCAGTCGCCGTGACACGGCCGGCAGGCCCACGTGTGGGCCAGAAAAGCCGGCCGATGAAGGGCGTAGCCGACACAGGGCGAATGTCATGCGACACACAGACATTTGGTACTTGACAACGTGGGAGCGCTTCCAGTACTATCGTAAAACGTTCACAAAGTTTAGTAAATACTTTTGGTATGACTCGACAGGTCACCCTGGCTGACATCGCGCGCAAGAGCAAATGTTCTGTTTCGACCGTCTCGCTGGTGTTGCGGGGCCGGCCGGGCATTGCCACTGACACGCGCGCGCGCGTCCTGACCGCCGCCCGACGACTGCATTATCACCCGCGGGGGGGCTCAGCCGGCCAAGCGCCGGAGCGTCAGGTGGGCCAACTGCGCAATGTGGGCGTGATTCTCAAGGCCGAGGCCGGCAGCAATCCCACCTCCAATGCCTTCTATGCGCATGTGCTGGCCGGCATTGAGGCGGCCTGCCGGCGCAGCCAACTCAATCTCCTATATGCCACCATACCGGTAGACGAAAACAACCTGCCCCTGGAAATGCCGCGGCTGTTGTCGGAAACGCAGGCCGACGGCTTCCTGCTGTTAGGCGCCTTCGTGGACGAAACCTTACGCCACCTGCTCGGCAATACCTCCCGGCCGGTGGTGCTGGTGGATGCATATGCCGACGGGGCACAGTACGACTCGGTGTTGTCGGACAACCTAAATGGGGCTTATCAGGCGACAAACGCCCTAATTGCACGCGGCCATCAGCACATTGGCTTAGTCGGCGGGCATGCCCAGGCTTACCCCAGCCTGCGGGAGCGGCTGGCCGGGTATCGGCTGGCGCTGCGGGCGCACGGCCTGAGCGATCACTACCACGCCTGTTGTGCGCTTAACGACGAAGCCGCCCTGCAGGCGGCCATGACGCTGCTGCGGGACAACCCCGAGGTCACCGCGCTGGTGGGCGTCAACGACTCGGTCGCCATCGCCGGCATGCGGGCGGCGCAGGCGTTGGGGCGGCGGGTGCCCGAAGACCTGTCCATCGTCGGGTTCGACGATATTGACCTCGCCCGGCACGTGACCCCCACCCTAACGACCATGCATGTGGACAAGGCGGCGATGGGGCGGCTGGCGCTACTGCTGCTGAACAGCCGGTTTGAGGCGCCCGAGGCCGAGCGCGACACCGTGATCCTGCGGCCGCGCCTGATTGAACGCGAATCGGTGGCTGGTCCAGCCACACACTAAAGATAATCCATCTCCAGCCAGGTCGAGTTTTTTTAGAAAATTGCGAGAGCGCTCCCACGTAGGTTTGAGATGAAAATAAAGACCTTGGAAGATGTGGCGAAACTGAGTGGGGTCTCCCGATCGACGGTGTCGCGGGTCATCAACGATGACCCGAGCGTGAGCGCCGCCACCCGAGAGCGCGTCAAGGGGATCGTGCGGCAGCTGAATTTTAAGCCGAACGCGGCCGCGCGCGGTCTGGCCAGCGGCCGGACGAGAGTCCTCGGGGTCCTGCTGCCCCAAGGGGTGGTGGCGCTCTTCAGCGACCCGTACTTTCCCATCCTCATCCAGGGCATGGCCATGGCCAGCAGCGCCAGCGACTATGCCATGATGCTCTGGTTGGCGCAGCCCGCCAACGAGCGGGGCACCATTCACCAAATGCTGCGCGGCGGGCTGAGCGATGGTTTGATCGTGTCGTCGGTGCTCTTAGACGATCCCATCGTCCCGGCCCTGGTCGCCTCGGGCACACCGTTTCTGGTAGTAGGGCGCCACCCGGGCTACCCCGAGATCAACTACGTCGACTGCGACAATCACCAGGGCGCCGACGAGGCCGTCTCACATCTGTTGCGGCTAGGGCGCCGCCGCGTGGCCACAGTCACTGGCCCGTTGAACACCATCGCCGGTCTGGATCGCCGGGCCGGCTACCTGGCGGCCTGCCACCGGCGCGGCCTGGTGCCCAACCCGGCCTGGCTGGCAGAAGCGGACTATACCGAGGCCGGCGGTTATCTGGCGACGCAGCGGCTGCTGCCCTTCAACCCGGACGGCATTTTTGCCGCGAGTGATGTCATGGCGGTCGGCGCCTTACGGGCCTTGCGCGACGCGGGCCGCCGCGTGCCGGAGGACGTGGCCGTGGTGGGGTTTGACGATTTGCCGTTCGCGGCGCGCACCGAGCCGCCGTTGACCACAATCCGCCAGTCGATCCAAGGCCTCGGGCAACTGGCGGCGAACACGCTCATCGCCATGATCGAGGAGTCAACGACGCAGCCGCGCCGAATCACGATGCGGACCGAGTTAGTGATTCGGACTTCATGCGGTTCTTCGCTGCCCGCTAACCGGGCTGTCCAATAAGGAGGTGGTACTTAACCGCCCATAACACTTTTGTCGTCTGTTTGCTCAGCTAATACGGAAGCCTCAATTGGTTCGCATGCTACACGAGGAGAAAAGATAATGCGCAAGACGCTGCTTTACCTGGCAAGTCTCGTCATCGTTGCCAGCCTGGTCCTGGCCGGCTGCGCCACGCCCACCCCGGCGGTGGTAGTACAGACCCAAGTGGTCAAAGAAACCCAGATCGTCAACCAGACCCAGATTGTGGCTCAGACCCAGGTGGTCGAGGTGACCCCCACCATGGCGCCTGATTCGGCCCTGCCCCGGAACGAAACCCTGTACTTCAATGGGCAGCAGTGGGGCTCGGTCGTGGGTTGGAACCCCTACTCCAACAACAACAATAACGCCATGGCCATCGCCCAGCAGGACAGCGCGCGGGTGACCATGTTCGAAACACCCTACCTGTACAACATGCTCGACGGCCAGGTGTATCCGCTGCTGGCGGATGGTCCGTTTGAGTGGAACGAGGCCCGGACCGAGCTGACCTTCAAGCTCAACGCGGCCGCGCATTGGAGCGATGGCACCCCGGTGACCGCCGACGATGTGGCGTACACCTGGGCCACCCACGTGAAGTACAACACCCCCACCGGCGCCGCCAATATCGACTACATCACCGACATTGTCGCGCAGGACGCCCAGACCGTGTTGATCACGGCCAAGCTGGATGCGGACGGCAACGCCGTCAACCCGCTGCTGGTGCAGGCGTACGTGAGCACCAACTATGTCATCCAGAAAGCCTGGACCGAAACCCTGGAAGCGCGCGTTGCCAACGACGCCACGGCGCTGCTGGCCGACCCCGCGGCCGATGTGGTGTGGTCCGGCCCCTATTCCTACTACTTCGCGGATGACACCAAGGTCGTCATGATCCGCGACGACAACTACTGGGGCCAAGACGCGTCGATGTGGGGCAAGCTGCCGGTGCCGAAGTACCTGGCCCACACCATCTTCAAGGACAACGCGGCTGGTTCCGTGGCCCTGGCCAAGGGCGAAGTGGATGTCAGCCAACAGTTCAACTCCAACATCCAAACGCTGTGGACCAGCTATGGGCTGCCCATCTCGACGTATCTGGCGGAAGCGCCCTACGGCATTGGCGCCAGCCTGCCCACCGCCTTCTTCAACCCCAATTCCTACGGCCTCGATCAGTTGGCCGTCCGCAAGGCGATCGCGATTGCGGTGGACTATCAGACCATCATCGCCAACGCGATGACCAACCAATCGGCCACGTTCAGCCAGGTGCCGCGGTCGCTCATGAACCCGACCGACGGCGAGCAGGAATTGTACGACCAGGC
>JAYUUW010000121.1:0-5414 GCA_043754665.1 Anaerolineales bacterium
TGGGGCGCGTTGGGATGCCACAGCCCTGTAATGGCCACCGCCCCCAGCGCTGCGACCAGCAACACCGAGAGCACAAATATGCGGCGGACTTGGGCAGCCGTCATGGTCTAGGCCTCTACGATCAGGGTGCCCTGCATCGTTGGGTTGGCGCGGCCACCGCAGCAGATGTCGCAGTAGAACGTATAGCTGCCCGGCTTGTTCGGCGTGAAGGTGAGGATGTTAGAACTCTCGGGCCCGGTCACCAGATCAAGGCCGAGCTCGTCCACGGCCCATTGGTGTTGGCCGCCTCCATCGGTGTGGTGTGAATTATCCAAGCTGGTGAGCCGAATGGTCACTGGTTCGCCGACCTTGACCCGCACCACCTCCATATCGAACCCACTCATGTCGGCCGCGATGTCGATGACAGTGCCGGCCAGGGGCGCGAGCTTCGGACGGCTGAAGGCCGAGACCAACAGCGAGCTGGCCAGCACCAGCACGCCGACGACGATGACGCCAAAGACGACAGCCCCAGCCAGCGGCGAGCGCGCGCGACGGTGAGTGCGGAGGGCCGGGCGCGATGGGTGCACTTTGTTGGCTGACATGGTCAAACTCCTCAAGTATTCGAAACAGTTGCCGACAACCCTGGTGCGTGAGGGGTCGTTATGCGCGGCGTGGGGCGTAAATACCAGAGCCCCAATGCGGCCACGGCCAGCCCGCCGACCAGGCTGAGGCCGGTAATGGTCAGCGCGGCATCGAGCCAAAAGCGCTCTGGAAACAGCCGAATGAGGGTGTCGGAGTAGTCAAAGCTCCAGGTGCCGGCGGCAAAGAAGACTTGATGGAAGGCGACAAACCAAAACTGCCAGGCGACCAGTGCCAGCAGCCCAATGACGCCCACCAGCCCGGCAGTCGCCAGCCCGCCTACTTTCGCTGCGGTGGCCAACGCCGGTCGTGTCTCGGCCTGCCGGCCTAGCGTGAAGGTCAGCAGGAGGGTCAAAATCAGAGCCGACTGCCATATCCGGGCGCTGGCTTGATACACGCGCTGGACGTCCTGCATGTGTTCTAGTTCGCGGGTGTTGTAGGCGGGCCGGCCGTCGAGCTGTTGTTCGGCCAGGGCGGAAGGCGGCTGGGCCTCGCGCACGAAGCGGAAGTTGGCTGAAGCGGCGCTGATGCGCTGGGCCTGCATCAGGCCGAACGGGTCCGGCGGAAAATCAGTCTTGCCGTATTCGAAGGCTACGTACTGATCCAGAGTCAAGACCTGCACCGCGCCCAGCACGACGATGAGCGGCAGCATTATCACCATCAGCGCCTGGACAATGCGGATCGTCGTGCGGGCAAGAGTTACCTTGGGCATGGGATTGGCGCTCCTTGTTTATGACGGGGTGGCCTCTAGCAGCTCAGCGCGATACTCGTGCCGGCCATCGCCACCTGCCTGGGCCACAGCCGCCAGGAGTTGATCGGGGGTGGCCAGGGTCGGGTTGTAATAGACCTGTGCCACGCCCTGCGTGTGCAGCACATCTGCGTCTACCACGCCGAACACGTGCAGCAGGCTGTTGCGGACGCGCACCGCGCAGTTGGGGCAGCCCATGCCCCACACGGCCAGCGACAGCGCCTCGACCTGACTCTGCTCTCCTGCGGTCACTACTTTGACAGCGGGTTCGACATGACAAATATCGTTCATGAGCGGCTCCTTTTCGATACTCAAATCATCACTTCATGACTCTAGCCGGGCAAAAGGCTAGCCACAAGCGTCATTCAGCGCGCAGCGCGGCGCGCCATTTGGCTCGTCTCGCGCTTCGTACCGCTGGGGCGTAGCGGTTGGCCTGAACGGACACCCGCGCCGGGCGAAGCAACCGCCTAAACCTTTTCGCCGCAATCGGGGCAGGCTTTCCAGCCAGGCTGGAGCGGATTGCCGCAATCGGCGCAGGCCTGGCTGACGCTCGCTGGTGGGGCTGGTGCCGGTACCGGCTGTCTCAAGTTCCGCACCAACCAAACAGTTCCGATTACGACTAGCCCCACGATCAGCAGCGGCCAGAGCATCATCCCCAGCCCGAAGAACGGCATGCCCCACCCGCCCATCATATGACCCGGCCCCATCATGCCGGTGCCGGTCCAGCCCGCGCCCGCCGCGAACAGCGGCCAGAGCGCAGAGACGCCCACGGCGGCTACAATTACTACGACACCAAGACCAATGATCCATTGCCGGGGCTTACTCATGTTTGCCTCCAATTTCAAAGACACGGACTGTCTCAGTTGCATTGACTAGGATATGGCTGTCCCGCCAGAGGCTGCAGCCTGGCCGGATGGGCGCAGGCATCGGGCGAGGAGTGGCAGGGCGACGGCCAGGCCGACCAGGGCTACTAACTGAGACTGGGTCAGCCCAAAAGCTACAATCTGGTAGGCGCTCGTGAAAGCCAAAATGAACCGCATCAGGCTGTACAGTGCCAGGTACACCAAGAAGAGCGCGCCATCGGGAAGGCTGCGGCGCCGCAGCCGCCACACGACTGCAAAAATGGCCAGGTTCGCCACAATCTCGTAGACAGGCATGGGCGTGTAGTAGACCCCAAGCTGCGGCACCATGGCCTGGGGGCTGGTATAGGCCAGCCCGAACGGCCCGGTAGTCGGCCCGCCCACGGCGTCGCCGGTGATGATGCAAGCGACCCGGCCAATGGCCTGCGCCAAGACCAACCCGGGGGCAACCGCATCGAGCAGGCGCGGCAGGCGCCATCCTCGGCGGCGGGCGAGGAGCGCCGCCGCCAATAATCCGCCGGCCACACCGCCCCAGATGGCTAACCCACCCTCCCACACATACAACGCCCGAATGGGATTGGCGGCGAACTCATGGGGCCAGTGATCGAGCACATGGAATAGCCGCGCCCCCAGCAATCCGGCGACGACCACCCAGATGGCGCCGTCGTAGATGTCATCCCGCTTGAACCCGCGCCGTTGCGCCTCGCGCGCTGAGCCACACGCCTACTCCGATGGCTGCCAACAGGATGATGGAATACCAGCGCACCATAAAGTGCCCGAGACTGAAGATCACTGGATCAATGCTGACGGTAATCATGGGTTGTCACTCATCGGCCAGTTTCGGCCGCTTTTTAATTGCGCGTGCCGCGCGGTATACGATCTCGTGAGGATGGCGGGCCACTGGCTTGGTCTAGCCGCGGCCGCTCACTCGGCGCTTGGTCCAGGCGGTGGCGAGCGGCATGGAGACGATCAGACTGAGCAGTCCGACCCATACCGCGCCGCCCAGGCGAGCCACCGTGGGGTAATCGCCCAAGCTGGCCGCTAGCAAGAACAGTAGCGCGGCGCCGAGCGAAATGGGGCTGTAGATCAGCGCACTCTGGCGCGCAATTTGGCGTTCGACTTGTTGGTGTTCCATCTCGATTTCTCCTTCGGCGGCCCGGGCAATATTGCCCGGGCTGCGCACAATGCAGAGCAGTGCTATTCGATCCCGTTGGTCAGTCACCCGCGCCCGTGGCCGGGGCCAGTTGGGCCTGTGTCGCCGGCGCACCCGGCCCCACCGGCTCGTCACGCCGGAAGGAGGGCTTGAAGCGCTTCAGCAGTAGGGTATTGAGCGTGACCGAGACTGAGCTCACGGCCATCATCAGGCCGGCGATTTCCGGGCTCACGACCAGCGCTACGAACGGGTAAAGCAGGCCGGCGCCGAGCGGGATGCCCAGGGTGTTGTAAACGAAGGCCCAGAACAGGTTCTGCTTGACCTTGCGCATGGTGGCCTTGGCGATCTCGAGGGCCACGACTACATCGCGGATGTCGTCCCGGATCAGGATGACATGGCCGGTCTCCTTGGCCACGTCGGTACCCGAGCCGATCGCCATGCCGACGTCGGCCTGGGCTAGGGCCGGGGCGTCGTTGACGCCGTCGCCCACCATGGCTACCTTCTGGCCGGCGGCCTGCAGCTTTTTGACCTCGGCCGCCTTGTCTTGCGGCAGCACCTCGGCCAGCACCCGGTCAATGCCCACCTGGCGGGCAATGGCCTCGGCCGTGCGCCGGTTGTCGCCCGTGATCATCACGGTTTGCAGCCCCATACGGTGCAGGCGCTGGATGGCCTCCGCGGCCGACGCCTTCAACGTGTCAGCCACGGCCACCAGGCCGGCCGGCCGGCTCGCCACGGCCACGAACATGACCGTCTTGCCGTCGCTCTCCAATTGCTCGGCCTGGGGCAGGAGATTGGTGAAGTCAATCCGGCGCTCGCGCATCAGCTTGCGATTGCCCAATAGAACCGTTTGGCCGGCCACCTGGGCCTCCACGCCATGACCCGGCATGGAGTTGAACGAGTCCGCTTCGACCAGGTTGAGACCGCGATCGGCCGCGCCGCGCACAATGGCCTCGCCCAAGGGATGCTCGCTGTTTCGCTCAGTGATCGCGGCCAGCCACAACAATTCGTCCTTGAGTGGTCGGGCGGCCCGTGTGCCATCCGCTGGGCGCCCGGCCCAGATCCCGTTGACGATCACATCCGTCACACTCGGCTCACCCTTGGTGAGCGTCCCGGTTTTGTCGAAGACAATCGTGCGCAAGTTGCTGGTGTTTTCGATGGCCTCGGCGCCCTTGAACAGCACGCCGTACTGGGCGGCCTTGCCCGTGCCGGCCATCATGGCGCTAGGGGTGGCCAGACCCACTGCGCATGGGCAGGAGATCACCAGCACAGTGACCGATAGCAGTAGGCTGAAGCCAAACACGCCAATCTCGCCCAGCTTGTAAGGCGAAAGGATGAAGCTCGACTCAGGGTTGAAGAAAGCGTTGTAGCCGAAGAAGAACCAGAAGATAAACACCGCGACGGCCAGCAGGTGCACGCCCAGGATGAAGTTGCCGGCCACCCAGTCGGCCAGCTTCTGGATCGGCGCCTTGGAGGCCTGCGCGTCTTCAACGAGCTTGATGATCTGCGCCAGGGCGGTGTCCTTGCCGACGCGCGTCGCCGTGAATTTGAAGGCGCCGGTCTTGTTGAGCGTGCCGCCAATCACACTGTCGCCGGTGCGCTTTTCCACCGGCAGGCTCTCGCCAGTGAGCATGGCCTCGTCCACGGCGCTGTAGCCGTCGACCACCAGGCCATCCACCGGGATGCCCTCCCCTGGCCGGACGGCGATTAGGTCGCCGATCTCCAACTCGTCGGCAGGGATTTCGGTTTCAGTGCCCTGGCGGATGACGCGCGCAATCTTGGGCTGCAGCTTCATCAGCTTACGGATGGCCTCGGAGGTGCGGCCCCGAGTCAGCGCTTCTAGCCAGCGGCCCAGAATGATGAAGGCCGTGAGCAGAGCGGCGCTCTCAAAGAACGTCGCGCCTTCACCGCCGAAGCCGGCGTTGGGGAAGAGCGTATTGATCACGGCGATGCCGTAGGCGGCGCCGATGCCGGTGGCGTACAGCAGGTTCATGTCGGTGACGCCGTGCTTGAGCCCGCGCCAAGAATTGACAAAGAA
>JAYUUW010000122.1:0-11329 GCA_043754665.1 Anaerolineales bacterium
GGCCCAGACGTTCTCCACATCGGGCAAGGCGGGAAGCTCCATCACATCGTAGGGCAGTAGGACAATATGATAAACCGTCCCGCCATGTAGCACAATCACCTGCCGCGAGGGCTGCAAACCGGGCAGCCCGTAGATCAACTCGGCCGGCTGGCCGCCCCACTGGGTCGGCTGGCGGTCGAGCGGTGGGGCCGCGCCTTCGGGGTTGACCCCGAACAGGAAGGTCCCCACCACCGCGTCCAGCGCTTTGCCGCCATCGCTGCCGAGCGTGGCAATGGTCAGTACAGCAAACACTGGCTCCACCGACTCGTCCAGCGGCGGGCCGTAGAAGTTGGCGCGGTCGTCGGTCAGATCGCCGGTGTGGAAGCTCGCCGGGTAGAGCAGGCAGTAGCGCCCGCCGGGGTCGACATAAGTGATCTGGGCCTCGGAGGCCGGAATGCAACTGGCCGGCAGCGCCGCTTCGGCGGGTGCAGTGGCGGGCGGCGCATCGCCCACCTGCACCAGGAAGCCATACATCACATCGCCGATGCCCTGCCACTGGGCGAACAAGGCCACGACGTACCGGCCGTCTGGCAGGTCGAGCGCGACTGAGGGATTGAACTCCAGCGGTACAACCGTCGGGTCGAGCATGGGCGGCTGCCAGGCCAGCGTGGTCGTGCCGGAGATTGGGCTAGCCTCGCCGGTGGCGGGGTAGACCCACAGGGTCGCGCTGGTAGGCGGCTCGTCCAGCGGCAGCGAGAACTCGGCGAGGAACGGCCCGGCCGGCACCAGCAGCGGCTGGGCCGGCGTCAGAATGCCGATCATATCCAGGCACAGGCCCACGCCGGTGCCGGTGTCATCCAGGTTGCGCCAGCAGTAGGTGCCGATGGCCGAGGTCTGCGCCTGGCCGCCGATGGTCAAGTCGGCGGTGGGCGGGCGGATGTTGCCGGGCGCAGGTAGCGGCGTGGCCGTGGGCGGCGCTTCGGTCGGGGGCCGCGTGGCCGGCGGCGTGGGCAGCACGGTAAGCGTGGCCGTGGGGGTTGGGGCCACCAGCCCGCTGCACGCCGCCGTCGCCAGGCCCACGATTACGATCAAACTCCGCCATACCAACGATCGTTGCATCATCACACCTCACCCGGTCCAGATCACACCCCGCGGCTTTGAGACGCTGCGGCCCCGGCCAGGGTTCCCCGGCGCGGTTCCTGCCCTCTTATCGCCCCAAACAAACCTTAAGCGCTGTCACCAGCGTATCCAGGTCGGCCTCGGTGACGTAGCCTTGCACCGAGATGCGAATGACGTTGATGCCGCCCCAGTTGTGGATGGGCGCTTCGATCTTGTAATCGCCCCACAGCCGCTGACGCAGCAGGTTGAGGTCGGTCTCGGCCGGCAGCGGCAGCGTGGCCATCTGCGAGTACCAGGTGTCCGCCTCGGCCTCAGGATAGAGCGGCGGCAACTCGGTGATGGCCTGCACGCGGGCGCGGGTGGCCGTCAGCAGGGCGTGGCAGTCGGCGCGCACGGTGTCCCAATCGTGCTCTTGCTGAAAGCGAATGGCGGCCTTGGTGGCGATGAAGGCCGCCATGTCGCGCGTGCCTTGCCACTCGTGGTAGTCCAGCAACTGGCGCTCGCCGGGCTCGTCAAACGGCAGGTAGCCCCAACTGACCACCAGCGGCATGAGCCACTTGTGCGTGTCGCGGTGGGCGTACAGGAAGGCCGAGCCTTTCGGGGCGCACAGCCACTTGTGGCACGCGCCGATGTACAGGTCAGGGTCCATCGCCGCCAGATCGAGCTTAAGTTGGCTGGGGGCGTGCGCGCCGTCGATGACGGTGAGGATGCCGGCGGCGCGGGCGCGGCGGCAGACTTCGGCCACCGGGAAGATGACGGCCGAGGCGCTAGTGAGGTGGTCGATGAAGATGACCTTGGTGGCCGGGGTGACGCCGGCCCAGAAGCGCTCGACCCAGTCGGCGGCGGTGGTGAAGGGCAGCGGCATGGGCCGGCGGGTGTAGGTGAAGCCCGCGCTCTTGGCCAGGAACTGGAAAGTGCGCTCCATCGCGCCATAGGCGTGATCGGTGCTCAGCACTTCATCGCCCGGCCCGAGCTTGAGGCTGCGGGCGACCATGTTGCAGGCGGTGGTCGGGTTGGCAAAGTAGACCACGTCGTCGCCGCTGACGCCCAGCAGTTGCCCCAGCGCGGCGCGGCTTTCGGCCATGAGCGGTCCGCTGCGGGTACTGAAGAACTGCACCGGCTCGCGTTCTAGCTCGCGCTGCCAGTGCTGGTAGTCGGCGAAGACCGGCGCGGGGCAGGCGCCGAACGAGCCGTGATTGAGATAAACTACCTCCGGGTCGAGCAGGAAGAGGGACTTTAGCGCGAGCGACATGTGACTCCTTGCGGGTGGGTGGCCGGGCGCGCAGTCGGGCGGCCAACCTTAAATGAAACGCCGCCGAACGCGCCCAGGGAGGCCATCCGGCGGCGGGGCGGGCTGTGCGGATTAGCGCAGGACAAACGCCAATACGATGAGGACGACGATGAGACTGCCGGCCAGGAGCGCAATGCGGCGCAGGTCCTGCCAGACGTAGGTGTAGTCGAACTCGGTGCGGCGGGGTTCGCCGGCCGCCGTGGTTTCAGCGCCGCCGCCATGGCCCTCGGCCACGGCCAGCAGGCCGGCCGCCGCCAGGTTGGGGGTGCGCAGCTTCTTGGGTTTCTTCTTGTTGCTCATCCGATTACTCCACTCTCATCACACGAACACCGATCCCAACAACTGGCCATCGGGGATTTTACTGGGTTTTGAGGTCCGCAAAGACCACGATCCGCTTGTTGTCGACCAGGTAAGGATAACATGAAATCAGCGTTATGGAAGGGTGGGCGGTGGGGTCCATGACGCTGACCTGGGTGGGCGGCACCACGTCGCTGCCGGTAATCACATAGGTGTAAATCTGGCTGGCGGTGTAAATCTGCAGCTCATCGCCGGGGCTCAGCTCGTCGAGGCGGCGGAAGATTTCGCCGAAGATGTCGTTGTGGGCTGAGAGCACCAGGTTGCCGTCTTGGCCGGGGTCGGGCGAGCCGATGCGCTGGCCGACGCCCTTCTTCAACTGGTCCCAGCCGTCGCCCTGGACGATGAGCGAGTCGACGTTGATGGCCGGGATGACCAGCCGCAGCGCCTGGCTCGGCCCCTGGGTGGGGATGGCTGGCGGCGGCAGCGACTGGACCAGCGGGCGCAGGCTCTCGGGGATTTCGGCATCGTTGGGCTGGCCGCCCTCGGCCGTGGTGGGCGGGGTGTGGCCGGAGGGCAGCACCACCGCCGTGACGATGGGCGTGGCCGTGAACGTCGCCACAGCCGCCGCCGCCGACTGCGACACTTCGCGGTTGAGCTGCGCCAGGATTTCGCTGCCGTTGTAGAGCACGTAGACCAGGCCGGCCACGGCCCCCACTTCCACGATCAGCAGGAAGAAATCGAACACGCGCCGGAGCGGGCTGCGCGGGGCGCGGCGGCGGGGCTCGTCTTGGCCGGGGCCGGCGGCCTCGGGCGCCACGCCGATGGGCAGATGCACGGCGCGGCCGGTCTCGCGGTAGCGGGCCAGGCGGGCTTCGCGCGCAATGCGCTTCTTCTCCGACAGCACGCGCTGCAGCTCGGAGATGGAGAGGTCGTCTACGGAGCGGCGATCTTTCATGGAGGCCATTCTAGCCGGTGGAGGGCGGGAGGTGCAAGTAGTGCGCCAGGCGGGGGAAGGGCAAGGGGTCTGAGGGGCGTAAAGGGGAGTGCTGGAGGTCGGAAGTCGGAGGTCAGAAAGAGCGGGCTGTGGAAGGTGAACGCTATAATCACGGCTAGCGGACGGCAGTTGGTATGCAGCGGTGAGGAGGCCTAGCGATGGCAACCAAACGGATCGGCATTTTGCACCCCGGCGCGATGGGCGTGTCGGTGGCGGCGGCGGCGCGGGCGGGCGGCCACCCGGTGTATTGGGCCTCGGCCGGGCGCAGCGCGGCGTCGATGGCGCGGGCGGCCGAACACGGCCTGACCGACGCGGGGACGGTGGCGGCGGTATGCCAACAAGCCGAGATCATCTTGAGCGTGTGCCCGCCGCACGCGGCCGAGGCAGTGGCGCGCGAGGTGGCAGGGCTGGGCTTTCACGGCCTATACCTGGATGCCAACGCCATCGCGCCGGAGCGGGCGCAGCGTATAGGGGCGCTGCTAACGGCGGCCGGGATTGAACTGGTGGACGGCGGGCTGCTGGGCGGGCCGGCGTGGAAGCCGGGCACCACCCTGGCGCTGTCCGGCCCGCGCGCCGAAGAGATCGCGGCGGTGTTCGCGGGCAGCCTATTGGCAACGGAAGACCTGGGACCGGAGATTGGGCCGGCCTCGGCGCTGAAGATGTGCTACGCGGCGTATGGCAAAGGCACCACGGCGCTGCTGTGCGCGGTGCTGGCGGCGGCCGAACAGCTCGGCGTGCGGCCCGCGCTGATGCGGCACTGGGAAGGCGGCGGCGAGCCTGGCCCGCAGGCCCCACAGCGCGCCCGCGCCGTGACCGCCAAGGCCTGGCGCTTTGCCGGCGAAATGGACGAGATCGCGGCGACGTTCCGCAGCGCCGGACTGCCAGGCGAATTTCACGCGGCGGCGGGCGAGGTCTACCGCCGGCTGGCGGACTTCAAAGACGCCGCCGCGCTGCCCGAGCTAGGGGCCGTGCTGGCGGCGCTAACGGCGGAGGGGTGAGGCGCGCTACAACGGCGGGCAGTTCTCGACCAGCATGACCTTGAACGGCCAATACTCCGCCGTCGCGCCGGGCACGGGCGTGCAGCCGGCCGCCAGCGTCGCGATTAAATCGTCACCCTCGCCCAGCACCCAGGCCAGCCAGCGGCGCGGGTAAGCGCCTACCTCCGCCAGCGGGTGCGTCTGCTGGAGCGTGTCCCAGTCGCGCACCTGCACGCTCAGTGCGTCAGCAAACATTATCCCCTGCGGCGTGGCAAGCGGCTTAGTGAAGTAGGCCGGCGCGTCAGGCGCGTAAAAGCTAAACGCCGCATCGAGTGAGATGTGCAGGCTGACCACGGCCGTGCCCGCCGCGCCCCGGTCGCGCACAAACTGCGCCACCCACCCCTCCGGGCTTTTGGTAGTGGTCCAATAGCGGTTCAAGCCGGGGTAACTCAGCAGCAGCAGCGCAGCCACCAACCCGCCCTGCGCCAGCCCGGCCGGCCAACGGCCCAGGCGGGCAGGCAGCCGCGCCGCCACCTGCGCCAGACCAGCAGCGGCAACCCCGAACGCGGCCGGCAGCAGTACTAAGAATTGGCGCGTCTGATAAAGCTGAAGGTTAATGTGGGTCAACGGCTGGAGCACGAGAAAGAACGCGCCGAGCGGCAGCAGTAATTGGGCGGCCGGATAAAGCGCCCAACCCGCGCCGGGCCGGCGCGCCAGCCGCCACACGCCTAACACCGCCAGCAGCGCCAGCCCGCCTGCCAGCCAGGCATGATCCCACGCCAGGCCGTAGCGGGCCACCTCGCCGGCGGCCAACGCCTGCGCCGTGGTCCACAGGTCGAGCGGCGCGCCGGAAAAAGCGCCCACCGAGGCCGACATGGTGTGGACCGCCAACGGTGCGATGGCCGCCAGCACCACGCCCGCCACAGCCAGCGCGGGCCACACCCCGGCCGGCCGCCGCGCCAGCGCCACAATAAACAGCGCCTGCACCCCCGCCACCATCACATACGAATAATTCAGCAGCAGCCCAATGACCGTGACAGCGCCCCAGGCGCGCCAGCGGGCAGGCGGCGACAACCGGTCAGTCAGCAGCACCCAGGCGCTCAGCGCCGCCAGGCACACCGCACTGCCGTACGAGCGCGACTCCTGGCTGTAATAAAGCAGCGCCGGCGAGCACAGCAGCACCAGCGCCGCGCCGGCCGCCGCCGCCCGCCCGGCATAACGGCGCGCCAGCGCATACACCAGCGGCACCGTCGCCGCGCCGGCCAGGGCTGAAATCCAGCGGTAGGCCCAGGCGGCGCGGGCGGTGTTGAAGCCCGAGCCCAGCCAGGCCAGCACGTGAAAAAGCGGCGGGGTCGGCTCGAACCAACTGTTGCTCAAGATGGCGCTCAAGCCCAGGCGGCCCAACTGCACGCCGTACAACTCATCGAGCCAGAGCGGCTCGGCGTTGAGGCGGTACAGGCGCAGGGCCAGCGCCCCGGCGAAGAGCAGCAGCGGCAGCCACACGTCCCAGCGGTCACGGCGGGGCGCGATGGCAGGCGCGGTCACGGCACGGCCTCGGCGCAGTGAGTCGCCAACTGCACCCGCATGGGCAGCCAGGAGATGTCGGTCGTGGCCTCCACCTGGCAGCCCGCTAGAAAGTCGGCCAGATGGTCATTCTCTCGGCCCGGCACCGAGAACACCCACAGCCGCGGATGGGCATAGACCTCAGCCAGGGAGGCGTCGGCCGGCAGCAGGCCGACCTCATATCGCAGCCGGCCATCCGGACGCCCGAAGCGCAAACCAGCGGCGGTGAGTTTGGGCTGCGCGTACAACGGCTGGTCCGGCAGGTAGTAGCGCAGGTTGATGGCCGCGAAGTAGTCGAGCGCCACCACGGCATCGCCCGGAGCCAACTGCGCCGCCACAAAGCGCGCCGCCAGTCCTTCCGGGCTGCGGGTAACCGTCCAATAGCGGCCCAGCCCCTGCACGCCCCCCACAATCACCACGGCGCTCAGCGCCAGGCTCACGCCCTCGGCTGCCCACCGCGGCCAGCGCGCCCAGACCAGGGCCAGCCCGTACGCGAACAGCAGATACAGCGCCGGCAGCGTCACCAAGAACTGGCGCGATTGATATGTGGGCAAGTTCAGGTGCAAGAACGGGCTGGCCACCAGGCCGTAAGCCGCCAGCGGGCCGGCCACCTGCGCCAGCAGGTAGAGGCCCTGCCAGCGGGCGGCGGCGCGCCAGCGCTGCCAGACCCCCAGCGCCGCCAGCGCGCCCAACAGCCCCACCGTGACCTTGTGCGGCCAAAAGCTCTTGTAGCGGAATACATCACCCACCAGCAGGCTCTGCACAATCTCCTTGATGACGAGCGGGCGAGTGCCCGATTGCGCCACGGCCAAATCCGGCAGAGCGCTCATCCCCAGCACCACCAGCAGCGCCAGGCTGCCGAGCAGCGTCAGCGCCAACAGCCAGGCCGACCGCTGCCGCCGCACCGCCCACAGCACAAACGGCAGTTGCACCCCGACCAGCAAGGCAAAGCTGTAACCAGTGAACAGCCCCCAGGCGGTCAGGGCGGCATACGCCACCCAGAGGCGGCGGCGGTCCGGCGCGGCCAGCAGCGCGGTGAAGACCAGCGTGAGCAGCAGCGCCAAGAGCAAGGTCACCGCCGGCCAGCGCGCCTCCTGGCTGAAGTACACCGCCGTGGGATTGAACAGAAGCCAGACCGCCACAATGACAGCCGGGATGTCGCCGGTATGGCGGCGGGCCAGCGCGTACAAGGCCGGCACACTCAGCGCCCCGGCCAGGGTCGACGACCAACGCCAGGCCCACTCGGCCTGGGCCGCGCCGAAGCCGCTGGTCAGCCAGAGCAGCAGGTAATACAGCGGCGGGTGCGGGTCGACCTGGCTATTCGCGAACACCGCCCACAGCCCGCGCCGTACGACCAGCGCGCTCCCCACTTCGTCGTACCAGAGGGGGTCGGCGTTGAGGCGGTACAGCCGCAGGGCCAGCGCCCCGGCGAAGAGCAGCAGCGGCAACCACACCTCCCAGCGGTCAAGGCCGCGCGGGCGGGCGGGCGCGTTCATGGCGCGGCCTCGGCGCAGTGGGTCGCCAATTGCACGCGCACCGGCAGCCAGGAAATGTCAGTCGGGGCTTCTACCTGGCAGCCGGCCAAGATCAAGTCCTGGTGCTCGTCCAACCGGCCCGGCACCGAGAACACCCAGAGGCGCGCGTGGGCATACACCTCGGCCAACGGGAGGTTGGGCGCCACGGAATGGTCGCCATAGCGCAGCCGGCCGGTAGGGCGCAAAAAGCGCAGGCCGGCGGCGGTCAGCGTCGGCCGCGTATAGATCACTCGGTCGGGCAGATAATAACGCAGGGCGGAGGCCGAGAAATAATCCAGCGCCACCAGCGCGTCGCCGGGGGCCAACTGTGGGGCCACGAACTGCACCGCCCACCCTTCGGGGCTGCGGGTGCCAGACCAATAGCGGGCCAGGCCCTGCCCACTGCCGGCGATCACCACTGCGCTCAGGAGCAGGGCCACACCCCCAGCCGCCCAGCGCGGGAGCCTGGCCCACCCCAGTGCCAGCCCGTGCGCGGCCAGCAGGTACAGCGCCGGCAGCAGCACCAGGAACTGGCGCGTCTCATAGTTGGGCAGGTTGATGCGCAGCAGCGGGCTGGCCACCAGGCCGTAAGCCGCCAGCGGCGCGGCCACCTGCGCCAGCGGATAGAGGCCCCGCCAGCGGCCGGCGGAACACCACAGGCGCCACGCCCCCAGCCCGGCCAACGCCGCCAGCAGCAGCACGGTGTAGCGGTGCGGCCAGAAGTTGCCGTAGCGAAACACATCGCCGGCCACCAGCCCCTGCACAATTTCCTTAACGGTCAGCGGCGGCGTGGTCACGTGCTCGCCCACCACCGCCCGCAGCGGCCGCGCCGCCAGCCCGGCTTGCAGCGCCAGGCTGCTCAAGAGTGACAGCGCCAACTGCCAGGCCCCCGGCTGCCGCCGCACCGCCCACAGCACGAACGGCAATTGCACCCCGACCACCATCACAAAACTATAGCTGGTGAACAGCCCTCCGGCCGCCAGCGCGGCATACACTACCCAGCGGCGGCTGTTGGCCGGCGCGGCCAACAGCGCGCTGAAAGCCAGCGTCAGTAGCAGCGCCCAGAACATGGTCACCGCCGGCCAGCGCGCCTCCTGGCTGAAGTATACGGCGGTGGGGTTGAACGCCAGCCAGGCGGCCACGAGGAAGGCCGGCCCCTCGCCGGCGCTGCGCCGCGCCAGCAGGTACAGGGCCGGCACACTCAGCGCCCCGGCCAGGGCCGAGGGCCAGCGCCAGGCCCACTCGGCCTGGGCCGCGCCGAAGCCGCTAGTGAGCCACAGCAGCGCGTAATACAGCGGCGGGTGCGGGTCGAACTGGCTGTTGGGGAAGATATGCCACAGCCCGCCGCGCACGACCTGCGTGCTGATGACTTCGTCGTACCACAGCGGGTCGGCGCCCAGGCGGTAGAGGCGCACGGCGGCGGCCAAGAACAACAAAACGGCCACCCCCCACTGCCAGCGGGGGGTGGCCGTCTGGAACGCGGCACGCAGACGCGAAAGCATGAGCAGCGACGCCCAGCCGGCCGGTGTTAGGGGGCCACTGGGTCAGAGAGCGCGTCGAGCGCCTGCACCTCGTCCGGCGCGAGGCGCAGGCCGGTGGCGCCCAAGCTGTCGGTCAACTGCGCCACGGTGTTCGCGCCGATGATGACCGCGCTGATCTCGGGCTTGGTGAGCAGCCAGGCCAGCGCCATTTGGCCGGGAGTGTGGTTGTTGGCGTGGCCGAGGGCTTCGAGCTTGTCGAGCAGGTCGAAGTTGCGGTTGGTGAGCAGCTTCTGCACGCTGTTGAGGCGCTGGCTGTCGGGCGGCGTCACGCCCCGGCGATACTTGCCGGTGAGGAAGCCGCGCCCCAGCGGGCTGTAGGGGATGACGCCAATGCCGAACTGGCGCACCACCGGCAGCACATGCTTCTCAAACGTCTCGCGCTCCACCAGCGAGTAGTGCGGCTGGAGCGAGACGAACTCATGCAGCCCGGCGTGGCGGGCGGTGAGCGTGGCTTCCATCAACTGGTAGCCATTGTAATTGGAGCAGCCGGCGTAGCGCACCTTGCCCTGGTGGATCAGGTCGTCCAGGGCGCGCAGGGTTTCGTCAATCGGCGTGGCAGTGTCGGGCGCGTGGGTCTGGTATAGGTCAATGTAATCGGTTTGCAGGCGGCGCAGCGACTCGTCCACCGCGCGCAGGATGTGGGCGCGGCTGAGGCCTTCGCCGTTGGGGCCGTCCCACATGCGCCCGCGCACCTTGGTGGCCAGCACCACATCCTGCCGGTTGCCGCGCCGCTGCAGCCATTCGCCGATCACGGTCTCGGCCTCGCCGCCCTTCAGGCCGGGCGCCCAGCGCGAGTACACGTCGGCGGTGTCGATGAAGTTGCCGCCCGCGTCAAAGAAGGCGTCGAGCACGGCGTTGGAGTTGGCGTCGTCGGCGGTCCAGCGGAACTGCATGGTGCCGAGGCAAATATCCGAAACCAGCAGGCCCGTGCGGCCCAAGTGGCGGTAGAGCATGGCGACCTCCGAAAGGGGCGCTTAGCCGGCGGCGGGCTTGCGGCCCACGGCGAAGACTTCGCGCTCAAAGAAGTAACGGAACGGCGGCAGCTTGAACAGCACCACGCGCGCCCCGGCGAACACCTGCCCCTCCTGCCGGTTCTGGGGCGGCGACTCGAGCCAGGCCTTGACGTGAGCGAAGCCCGACTGGCGCAGGGCGCGGGCCAGGCTCATTTGGCTCTGCTCGTTGACATGCACCTCGACGTTGGCGCTGACGTTAAGCGCGCGCGGGTTCTTGGGATACTGCGCCCCCTGCCCCATGAGGATGCGCACGAAGCGCACCAGCGGGTAGGCGTAGCGGTCGTACCACACGTTGGGCGCAGTGTGCACAATGAAGGCCCCGCCCGGCTTGAGCACGCGCCGGATTTCGGCCATGCTCTGCGCCAGCTCCCACGGGAACAAGTGCTCCACCACATCGAACATCAGCACGCGGTCGAAGTAGGCATTGGGGAAGGGCAGGCGCTTGGCGTCAGACTGGGCCACGCCGGTCTTGCCGGGCGCGTCGCTTTCGCCGGCCACGGCCTGGCTGGCGAGTTCAATCGCCACCGGCGCGTAGTCGATGCCAAAGGCGTCGGCCCCCAGGCGGGCGCAGTGGCGCAGAATCTCGCCGCGTCCGCAGCCCACATCGAGCACCTTCATGCCGGCGCTGACCTCGGCCACCGCAAAGGCGGCCGTCAGGCGGCGCGAGAGGCGGTCGCCCTGCGACTCGCTAAACTCCTCGAAGCCTTCGCAGGCATGGAGGAAATATTCTTTTGTGTATAGGTCGGGGGGCAGAGAACGCTGATCGGGCATGGGAGGTTATTATAGTCGAAGCACAGTGAGTTATCCGCGCCCCGCTACCGCGCGGAAGCGCGCCAGCAGCGGCTGCAGGCGGCCCAAGACCAGCCGCACCTCGGCGATGTTCAGGCGGTGGGCCAGCCAGAAGTACGCGCCGACCCCAATTGCGCCCGGCACGATGGCGCTGAGGGTGTGCGCCAGCAGCCCCGGCGCGAGCGGCAGCCGTTCAACGCCCAGCAGCGTAGCCCACGTGAGCGCCGCCATGACCGCCGAGGCCAGCGCCAC
>JAYUUW010000123.1:0-1981 GCA_043754665.1 Anaerolineales bacterium
GTGAGGCCGGCCAGGGCAGCGAGGCGCTGGGCGGCGGGCAGCACATCGTCGCGGGTGTGGGCCAGCGAGTGGTAGGTGAGCAAGGGCGACAGCTCGCGGGCGAGGCGGTCGAGGGCATAGGCCTGGGCGCGGAGGAAGTCGGGCGCGGGCATGCGGGTATTCTAGCAGAATAGAGGTAGAGGTCGGAAGTCAGAGGTCGGAGAGGGAAGGGTAAGCAGTCGGCAGAAGGCGGGACTGGACAGCTATCGGACGGCGGGAGGCGGCAGAAGCCAGGTCTGGGCGGCAGACGGCAGCCTGAGGAGGGCCGGGGCGGCGCGATTGCGCTAAAATAGCAGTACGTTGAGCAGCCGGGAGACCCCATGACGCCAGCCCCCTTTGCTACCAGCCAATTGCATAGCGACACGCAGGCCTTTTTGAACAGCGGGCCGAAAAAGCTGCTAATCAGCGGCGCGTGGCAGCCGGCGGCCAGCGGCGAGACGTTCGCCACGCTGGACCCGGCGACAGGCGCGCCCCTGGCGGAGGTGGCGCTGGCCGGCGCGGCGGATGTGGACCGGGCCGTGGCGGCGGCGCGCACGGCGTTGGAAGGCGGCGCGTGGCCGGGGCTGTCGGGCGCGGAGCGGGGTAACCTGCTGTGGAAGGTGGCCGACCTGATCGAGCAACACGCCGACGAACTGGCCGAGCTGGAGACGCTCGATAACGGCAAGCCGCTGCGGGCGGCGCGGCATGGCGACCTGCCAATGGCGGTGCGGCATTTTCGCTACTACGCCGGGTGGGCCAGCAAACTCGAAGGCACCACCATCCCAGTTTCGCACCCCAACCAATTTGTCTACACCCTGCGCGAACCCATAGGCGTGGTGGGGCTGATTATCCCGTGGAACTTTCCACTGCTCATGGCCGCCTGGAAGCTGGCCCCCGCGCTGGCCTGCGGCAACACCGTGCTGTTGAAGCCGGCCGAGGAGACGCCGCTAACGGCGCTGCGGCTGGGCGAACTCATGCTGGAGGCCGGGCTGCCGGCGGGGGTGGTGAACATCCTCACCGGGCCGGGGCTGCCCACCGGGGCGGCCATGAGCGCGCACATGGGCATCGACAAACTGGCCTTCACCGGCTCAACCGAAGTGGGGCGTAAGATCATGGCGGCGGCGGCGGGGAGCAACCTGAAGCGCGTTAGCTTGGAACTGGGCGGCAAAAGCCCGAACGTGATCTTCGCCGACGCCGACCTGGATAAGGCCATCAAGGGCGCGACCTGGGCGGTGTTTAGCACCGCCGGGCAGGAGTGCGTGGCGGGCACGCGGCTGTTTGTCGAGCGGCCGGTGTACGACGCCGTGGTGGCGGGGCTGGCAGCGCAGGTGGAGCGCATCCGCGTGGGGCCGGGGTTTGCGCCCAAGGTGCACATTGGGCCGATGGTGTCGGAAAAGCAAATGCGCACCGTGCTGGGCTACATCGACAGCGGACGGCAGGCGGGGGCGACGCTGGTGACGGGCGGGGAACGCCTGGGCGGCGACCTGGCAAACGGCTACTTTGTGCAGCCGACCATCTTTGCGCACGAAGACGACACGCTCAAGCTGGTGCAGGAAGAAATCTTTGGGCCGGTGGTGGCAGTGACGCCGTTTGACGATTGGGACGAGTTGGTGCGGCGGGCCAACAGCACGCGCTATGGGCTGGCGGCGGGGGCGTGGACGCGCGACGTGAGCAAGGCCCACCGCTTTGCGCGGGCGGTGAAGGCCGGCACGGTGTGGGTGAACACCTACGGGCTGTTCGACGCGGCGGCGCCGTTTGGGGGCTACAAAGAAAGCGGCTTCGGGCGCGAGATGGGCGCCGAGGCGTTGGACTTGTACACGCAAACCAAGACGGTGTGGATCGGGCTGTAGATTGCTGATTGTTGATGGCTTTGTTGCACTAATCCAGTGAACAGGCGAGCGGCAGCCCGCCGAGGCGCATGTGGTTAGGCGACGAGATAGCTATCGGGCGTACCGAGTTGGTG
>JAYUUW010000124.1:0-2034 GCA_043754665.1 Anaerolineales bacterium
GTCGCCACCCTGGTCGATGGCGTGACCAAGCTGGCCCAATTGCCGCGCGTCTCCAAAAACGGCGACACCCCCATCGACCGGCACACCGAGAGCCTGCGCAAGACCTTCATGGCCATGAGCGACGATGTGCGCGTCGTGCTCATCAAGCTGGCTGACCGGCTGCACAACATGCGCACCCTCATGCACGTCAAGCCGGAAAAGCAGGAGCGGATTGCGCGCGAAACGCTCGAAATCTTCGCGCCACTGGCTAACCGGCTGGGCATCTGGTCGATCAAGTCGGAGCTGGAAGACCTGAGTTTCCGCTACACCAACCCTGAGCGCTTCCGCGAGATTGCCGGGCAGATTGCCGAGCAGCAGGTCGACCGGGAACTCACCATGGCGGCCATCGTGGCGAAGGTGCGCGAGGCGCTCATTGGCGGCAGCATTGAGGCGGAAGTCTCGGGCCGCCCCAAGCACATCTACTCCATCTACAAGAAGATGGATCGCAAGGAAGTGGGCTTCGACCAGGTCTTCGACGTGCGCGCCGTGCGCATTATCGTCAAAGACAACCCCACCTGCTATTACGTGCTGGGCGTCATTCACAATTTGTGGCGGCCCATCCCCGGCCAGTTCGACGACTACATCGCCACGCCTAAAGACAACTTCTACCAATCGCTGCACACCGCCGTGGTGTACGACGACGGCAAGACGCTGGAGGTGCAAATCCGCACGCCGGAGATGCACACCAACGCCGAGTACGGCATTGCCGCGCACTGGCGCTACAAAGAGGGCGTTAAGCACGATGAGGCCTACGAGCGGCGCATAAAGTGGCTGCGCTCGCTGATGGAGTGGCGGCAAGACCTGGCCGACGCCGGCGAGTTTGTCGACGCCATGAAGAGCGATGTCTTTGAAGAGCGGGTCTACGCCTTCACGCCGCACGGCGACATCATCGACCTGCCGGCCGGCGCGACGCCGATTGACTTTGCCTACCAGGTGCACACCTCGGTGGGCGACCGCTGCCGGGGGGCCAAGGTGAACGGCAAACTGGTCAGCCTCGACTACAGTCTCAAGACCGGCGAGCAAGTCGAAGTGCTCACGGCCAAGCGCGGCGGCCCCTCGCGCGACTGGCTCAACCCCGACCTGGGGCTGGTGCGCACCCACCGGGCCATGCAGAAAATCCGCCAATACTTCCGGCGGCAAGACCGCGAACAGCTCATTACCCAGGGGCGCGAGCTGCTGGACAAAGAACTCAAGCGGATCGGCATCGAAACTTACAGCTACGACACGCTGGCGCACACGTTCGATTTCGCCAAGCCCGAAGACCTGTTGTTTGCGCTGGGCGCGGGCGACATCCACGGCCGTCAGATCGCCGCCCGGCTCATGGAAGAGGAGCGCGTGGCGGAAATCCACGCGCAGGTGCTGCCCACCATCGACCCACGCGGCATCGTCCAGTCCGACGATGTCGCCATCCTGGGCACGCGTGGGCTGTTGACCAACCTGGCCCGCTGCTGCAAGCCGGTGCCGGGCGACCAGATCGTGGGCTACATCACACGCGGGCGGGGGGCCACGATTCACCGGCAAGACTGCCCCAATGTGCTCTACCAGAAGGAACCGGAGCGCATCATCAAGGTGTCGTGGGGCCAGGCCCAACAGACCTACCCGGTGGCGGTGCGCATTCAGGCCTACGACCGCGACGGACTGATGAAGGATGTGTCGACGCTGGTGGCCGAAGAGCATATCAACATGACGGCCATTAGCGTGGCGACCAAGAACAGCCTGGCGACGTTTGAAGTGACGATGGAGATTGCCGACACTGAGGTGCTGGCCCGCGTGCTGGCGCGCATTGAGCAACTGCCCAACGTCATCGAGGCGCGCCGCTTGCGGGCCGGCTAGCGCACCGGCGGCCTGCGGCCGCGTGTTATAATTTTGCCGCTCTTACCCCAGGGGTTCATTTCTACGGCACACCCATGAGCAATGTCCAGCAAATGTTGAGCGTCAGCGAGGCCCGCGCCCGCGTCCTAGAGCAGTTTGCGCCCCTCGCCGCCGAAACGGTGG
>JAYUUW010000125.1:0-3281 GCA_043754665.1 Anaerolineales bacterium
GACCGAACACACGCTTGAACTTGAAGTCCCGCGCCTGCTCCCCGGCGTCGAGGCCATGGACGATGCCTGCCTGGCCCGCCTGGAGACCGCCCTGCAAGACCGCCAGGGCCTGCACCGCGCCCACCTGGAGCGCCAGAAGAACCCGCCCGCCCTGTGCCTGCACTACGACCCGGCCAAAGTCTCGCCGGCCGAGGTGCAGCGCCTGGCCGAAAAAGCCGGCGCGCAAATTCTTGACCGCTACCACCACGACCTCGTCCCCATCGAGGGCATGGATTGCTCCGACTGCGTCCTGGTGCTGGAGCACGGCGTCGGCCGCCTCGACGGCGTGCTGGCCGTCAACGTTAACTACACCACCCAGAAGATGCGCGTGGAGTTCGACGCCGAGAAGACTACCCGCGCCGCCATCGAGAAGCGCGTGCGCGGCCTGGGCTATGCCATCCCCGCCGCCGGGCTGCGCCGCTGGTACGCCGCCAACGCCGAGCTGGTGCAGACCGCGCTGGCCGGCCTGCTGCTGGTCGCCGGCTTCGTGGGCGAAACTTGGGCTGGGCTGCCGCACCTGGCGGCCGTGGCGCTCTACCTGGGCGCCTATGTCTTTGGCGGCTGGCACCCCACGGCGCACGCCCTTAACGCCCTGCGCCACCGCCACTTCGACACCGACCTGCTCATGGTGGCCGCCGCCCTCGGCGCGGCCCTGCTCGGCAATTTTGCCGAGGGCGCGCTCCTGCTGTTCCTCTTCAGCCTCGGCCACGCCCTGGAAGAGCGCGCCCTCGACCGCGCCCGCTCGGCCGTGCGCGCCCTGGGCGACCTGACGCCCAAGACCGCCCTCGTCAAGCGCGGCGATCAGATCACCGAGCTGTCAGTCGCTGAGGTCCAACTCACCGATCTCGTCATCGTGCGCCCCGGTGCGCGCATCCCGGTGGATGGCGCGGTGCGGGCCGGCCAGTCGAGCGTCAACCAGGCGCCGGTCACCGGCGAGTCGGTGCCGGTGGAGAAGGCCCCCGGCGCGCTGGTGTTTGCCGGCACGGTCAACGGCGCAGGCGCGCTGGAGGTGCAGGCCACCCGCCTAGCCCACGACAGCACTCTGGCCCGCGTGATGAAGATGGTGGAGGAGGCCCAGGCCCAGCAGTCGCCCACCCAGCAGACCGTGAGCCGCTTCATGCGCTACTTTGTGCCGGCCGTGCTCATCGGCACCACCCTGTTGATTGTGGTGCCGCCGTTCTTCGGCGTGCCGTTCGCCGTCTCGTTCCTGCGCGCCATGACGCTGCTCGTGGCCGCCTCACCCTGCGCGTTGGCGCTGGGCACGCCCGCCACCATCCTGGCCGGCATCGCCCAGGCCGCCCGCAACGGCGTGCTGGTGAAGGGCGGCGCGCACCTGGAAAATCTCGGCCGGCTGCGCGCCATCGCCTTCGACAAGACCGGCACGCTCACCCACGGCCGCCCGGAGGTCACCGACGTGGTGGCCCTCGGCGCGCTGCCCGCCGATGCTGTCCTGGCCCTGGCCGCCGCGCTGGAGCGCCAGTCTGGCCACCCGCTGGCCGAAGCCGTCACCCGCGCCGCCGAGGCCAAGGCGCTGGCCCTGCCCGCCGTCACTGATGTCGTGGCACAAACCGGCCTGGGTCTGAGCGCCACGCTCGACGGCCAAATCGTGCGCCTCGGCAACAGCCGCCTGCTGGCCGCGGCCGCCGTCGCAGTGCCCGCCGCCGCCCAGCGCCACATCGACACGCTGCAAGCCGCCGGCCAGACCATCATGGCCCTCACGCTCGGCGCGGAGGTCATCGGCGTAATCGCCGTGGCCGACACTGTGCGGCCCGACGCGGCCCCCACCATGCTGGCCCTGCGCCGCCTCGGGCTGGCGCGCACCATCATGCTCACCGGCGACCATGCCGCCGTGGCCGCCGCCATCGCCCAGCAAGTCGGCCTCAGCGAGTTCCGCGCCGACCTGCTGCCCGCGGACAAGGTCAGCACGATCAAGGCGCTCAACCAGCAGTACGGCGTCACCGCCATGGTCGGTGACGGCGTCAACGACGCCCCCGCCCTGGCCCACGCCACCGTCGGCATTGCCATGGGCGGGGCCGCTACCGATGTCGCGCTGGAGACGGCCGACGTGGCCCTGATGGGCGACGCGCTGAGCAAGCTGCCACTGGCCGTCGGCCTCGGCCGCGCCACCCGTGCCATCATCCAGCAGAACCTCGTCATCGCGCTGGGCGTGATCGGCCTGCTGGTCGTGGCCTCGGTCACTGGCTGGGTGGGCATCGGCCCGGCCGTGGTCCTGCATGAGGGCAGCACCATCGTCGTCGTGCTCAACGCGCTGCGCCTGCTGGCCTACGAGCCCAAAGCCTAAGCCCGCCTCGGAATCAAAACGGGCGCGCCGGGTAACAGACCCGCCGCGCCCGTTGTCGCTTGCGCCTCGCTCTACCCCACCCAGCCCAGGATGTAGTCCGCCGCCGTGTCCGCGCCATTCGGCCCGCCCGGCGGCCGCACCGCCCGGTCGAGCAGCGCCGCCACGTGTGCCCCCCACCCGCCCGCCCGGAAAGCCTCCACCGGAATTTCCAGGCTCGGCATCCGCGCCGCCACAAACGCCGCCATCACCGGCGACTCGCGGAAGCCCGCGCGCGGCACGTAGCCAAACGGCACGCCCGCATGGTAGGCCTCGGCCACCGTGCTGTACCCCAATTTGCCCACCACCGCGTCGGCGGCGGCAATCAGGTTGGGGTGATACAGCGCGGCCTCGGGCGGCAGCCGCACGCGCCCGCCGTCGCGCCGTACCTCGTTGCTCGTGCCCGGCATGACGTATACCGTGCCGCGAGGCCCTTCGCCCGCGCGCGGCAGCGGCAGGTCGCCGGCCATGCCGCCCAGCGTCACCAGCACCATGCGCTCGCCCTCGGCCAGCCCCAGCGCCGCCCGGGTCTCGGCCCGCGTGTGGCGCGGCCGCCGCGCAATGGGCGGCAGTTGGGCGGTGGCATGGGGGTCAGGCGCGCACACCGGCTCGGCTTGCAGGTGATAGTCCGCCAGGGTGAACGCCGCTCGCAGTGTCGGCAGGTGGCCCGCAAAGCCCGGCTCGGCGTCCACGTATGGCGCGTAGATCCAATCCCAGGTGAAGTTCTCAATCAGCACGCTGGGCAGCTCGGCCGCCCGCGCCACGGCCAGCCCCAGCGGCGCGATGTCGCACACCACCAGCTCGCACCGCAGTTGCCGCAGCCAGTCGGCCCAGTGCCGCACCAAGTGCGCGTCGAACGGCAAGAACTCGTCCAACCGCTGCACCGTCGCGGGCAGGTCTTCGC
>JAYUUW010000126.1:0-3078 GCA_043754665.1 Anaerolineales bacterium
GGAAGTTCGTTCCCATCTGGCATCAGGCATCGCCCGAGTCATGTTTACCGTGGCCGGCAGCCTGATGGTGTTGCTACACGGCTTCGTGAAGAAGGCCCACAAGACGCCGCTCGGTGAAATGCAAACTGCGCGACACCGCTTGGCCGAGCTGCACCAGGAGTAACGCTGTGAATCAGTCTCGTGTCGGTAGCGACTTCGACGACTTCCTCCGAGAAGAGGCATTGCTCGAGGCCGCCGAAGCGGCCGCGGTCAAGCGGGTGCTGGCTTTCCAAGTGGAGCAGGAGATGAAGCGACGCCAACTGAGCAAGACCGAAATGGCTAGCCGGATGAAGACTAGTCGGGCAGCCGTGGAACGGCTCCTAGACCCGGCCAATACCTCGATCACTCTGGCGACGCTGGGACGCGCAGCGGCGGCGCTTGGGAAAAATCTGAGCGTGGAGTTCACCGAAAGCCCTCGCCGGGTTCGGCCGCCAAAGCCCAATCTAGCCCCACAGGGGCAGCCGCACGCGCCAGGCGGCAGCCGGGCGAAATTTGACGACGCCCTGGCCAAAGTCGCCAAGCGCCCGCCCGCCCGGAGCGACCGTCTCCCCAAACCCCGGAGAGCCTAATTTCTGGGGTCTACGCCTGAGCCACTGACGCCCAATCCGGCGCGCCGTCGGTCTCACGCGCCCCTCTGAACCGCGCCGACCGCGCCTGACTCACACGGGCTCCCGGTGCCCCGCGCGTTTGAAGCGTAATTTTCACTAAATTAGCCGGGTGTACCCGGATTGGTTAAGCGGCCGTCAGGCTTGTATTCGCTGGGAGCGTGTCCAATGTTACCCCACACCGTCCAGATCGATTTGCCCGGGCCGCTGCTTGTCCGCGCCCGAGTCGAGACGATGGCGCAGGCGCGGGTCTTGGTCATATGGCTGCTCGAAAGGTATGTGCAAGCGCTCGACGTGACTCAACGCCAGCAAGCGTATGAAGCCTTTTATGCGGACCGCACGCCGGAAGACGAGTCAGACGAGCGGGCGCTGATCGCCGATTTTGTCGTCGCCGACGCAGACGTGACCGATTCACCGTCGCTCTAAGCCGGCGCGTGGTACGAGGCCATGGTAGCGCCCAAGGGCGGCCTGGCGCAATCGGTAATGGCAAAAGCGCCAGCCGGAGGCCCCCAAATGGAAATACATGCGTTGGTTATTGAGATGAAACTCCTGGAGCGCCGGGCGACGCTGTATGAGGAAAAGTATGGCGTTCTCAGCGCGGACTTTCATGCCGGGCTGGTGTCGGGCAAGTTGGCTGATTATGACGCCTACGCCGAAACACGTGCCGATTTCAGTCGCTGGAAAGGCATCTACGAAACACTACAACGGCGCAAGGCAGCCTACGACCACCAACCGCTTGTCCTTCGGCCAGGATAAGTTAGGCGACGACGATGGCACAAATATCGCTCGATGAAGCCCGCTTCAAGGAGTTGCTCAAACAAGCCGTTCTGGAACTCTTCCAGGAACGGAGCGACCTTTTCAATGATCTGGTCGCGGAAGGGCTGGAGGATTGGGAGCTCGTCAACGCTATCGAAGCCGGCGAGTCGGGCGGGACGGTCAGCCGGGCCGAAATCATACACCTCTTGGAGAGGCCCGCTGCAGCCGACGCCATCGGTAGCGGCTGAGTGACCCGGTCCCGATCGTTGCGCCTGCCGTTTTCACTATTTCCCCGGTTCACGTTTCTCCAAAATAGGCCGCTTCGAAACAGACCTAGCGTTCGCTAGACGATATCCAGGTTGGTGAACCGCATCGCACGGGCGTCCTGAAAAAAATTAGCCGCGGGGTAGAAGCGTTCCGGTTGGTCGGGGCTGACCGTTTGTTGACAGGCAGATAAGAGCCAATCGGTTTCTAGGACGGCGGCCCGTCGCGACCGGGGCCGGGGTGATCCGCGGCTGGGCGATCCCACGCAGCATAAGCGATCCAATGGGGTGCAGCCGCGGGTATAATAGGGCCATGGCTTGGCACAGGGCGGTCTAGTCGCTCTGGATAACGTCAGGGAGGGTCCGCGGGGCGACCAGCATGCGAGAGTTGCTCAAGCCGGCGATTGAATGCAGTCGGGCGGACGAGGAGGTAGGAACCCATGAGCGCCATAGACGCTCGGCCGGCTGAACGGCCGGCGAGCGAGCCCGGGACTCGGGCACTGCCCTTGGAGAATGGTGACCGGCTGACCCGCACGGAGTTCGAGCGGCGCTACAGCGCCCGGCCGGGGGTCAAGCAGGCCGAATTGATCGAGGGAGTGGTTCATATGCCGTCGCCCGTCAAAGTGAGCCACGGTCGGCTCCATGGACAGATCATGACGTGGCTGGGCGCCTATGGCGCCGCCACGCCGGGCGTTGACGTGTGTGACAATACGACCGTGCGCCTGGATCTGGACAACGAAGTCCAGCCGGATGCGCTGCTGCGGCTGGAGCCGGCAGTGGGCGGGCGGTCGCGCGTCAGCGTCGACGATTACGTGGAAGGACCGCCCGAGTTGATCGTGGAAGTGGCGGCGAGCAGCGCCGCCATTGACTTGCACGGCAAATTGAACGTCTACCGCCGCAACGGGGTGCCGGAGTACCTGGTGTGGCAGATCTACGAGCGGCGGATAGACTGGTTTGAGCTGCGCGACGGCGAATACATTCCGCTGGCGGCCACGGCCGGCGAGCCCGATGTGCGGCGCAGCCGGGTGTTTCCCGGCCTGTGGCTCGCCGCGCCGGCGCTGCTGGCGGGCGATCTGGCGGGTGTCCTGGCAAAGTTACAGCAGGGCTTGGCGAGCGCCGACCACACAGCCTTTGCCCAAAAGTTGGAATCCGCCCCCGGTTGAGAGTTCACCCACAGCCTCGCCCCCGGATACCGGGCGGCGTTGATCGACGCGCTCAAGGCCCGCCACATCGGCACCAGCGTCCACTTCATCCCGCTGCACCCGCAAGACCCCTACTACCGCGCGACCGACAGCCATAAGCCCGAAGACTTTCCGGTGGCTTACCGCGAATACCAGCGGCTGATCTCGCTGCCGATCTACTCCAAGATGAGCGACCAGGACGTGGAGGACGTGATCGACGCGGTGGCCGACACC